>DATLSI010000100.1:0-39698 GCA_035534255.1 Ktedonobacteraceae bacterium
AGAGTGAAAGCAGGTTTTACAGAAAGTGGGGTAGGGGGATCTTGTTGTACACTTTCGCACTGTAAGCTCGTAAAGCGGATATTCTTTGTCCGGCATAGGTAGATGTACCCGATAGAAACAATACATCTAAGAGCAAACAAACTAAGCATAAATGGGCTATCTCCCTGTGCCTCCCATCCTGCAAGCTGCATGAAGAGCATTATTCCTCCTGCCAGGGCAAGCAGCATCGAAAGAATGAGATAGAGCCATGATTTAACTGCATCTTTTTCTCTGATAGATTGCAGTCCGTAAACAAGTACAACTCCTCCGCTCGACTCAATTGCAACTGATTGTGTTATGGCCCAGGCGTCATTTAATAAAATGCCACTGCTTCCAATGTGTCCCCGGCTTAATACATCGGCAGCCGAATAAACAATACCTGCGGCCAAAAGTGGTTCGCTGGTCTTAGCAGTGAAGCGGAATATAAACTCAATGATTTTGTCATACCAGTCTAAGGACGCAAACCGATCAATCGGTGTGGTAGAATTACTGGTGTGCTCTGGGAGCATCTGCAATCTCTCCTTTTTCGTTGTCGCTGTTTAGCAGTAAAGGGTTGATAAATGACCCCAACGGCGTCTTGTAAACAAAGAAAAACGTATTATTCTGTTGCACATGCCAATCTTTGCGCGCACAACATTCTGCGCAACGGCACCGAACAACAGAAACGCGCCTACCTGCCGGGGCTGACCAGCGCGGAAATGATCGGGGGATTAGGGCTAACCGAGCCGAACGCCGGTTCCGACGCTATGGGCATCCAGACCAGCGCGCGCGAAGTCGCGGGCGGCTTCGTGCTCAACGGCACCAAAGTCTTCATCACCAACGGGCCTATCGCTGATGTGCTCATCATCTATGCCAAGACGCGCCCGGAACTTGGCAGTCGCGGCATCACCGCCTTCATTTTTGAAACCAGCACGCCCGGTTATCACGTGGCGCGCAAGCTGGAGAAGCTGGGCATGCACGGCTCGCCCACCGGCGAACTGGTCTTCGAGGATGCTTTCGTGCCTGTTGAGAACGTGCTTGGCAAAGTGAACGAGGGTTTCAGAGTCGTCATGAGCGGGTTGGACCTGGAACGCGCCTTTTTCGCCGTCAGCATGGTTGGCGGCATCGAGGCCGCCCTGGAAGCGTCCTTAAAGTATGCCAAAGAACGTTACCAGTTTGGGCAACCCATCGCCAATTTCCAGCTCATCCAGGCCAAGCTCGCCGACATGTATACCGACCTGGAAGCAGCCCGGCTGATGGCCCACCGCTGCATGTGGCTGGCGCAGCAGGGCAAACGCGTCAGCAAAGAAGCCGCCTCGGCGCTGCTCTTCACGGCCCGCGCCGCCATGCGAGCCGCCGACGAAGCCCTGCAAATTCACGGCGGCTGGGGCTACCTGACCGATTTCGAGGTCGAGAAGATGTGGCGCAACGCCAAGCTGGGCGAAATCGGCGCGGGTACCAACGAGATTCGCCAACTGCTGATCGCCAGGGAACTGCTGGGGATGAGGTAGGCCGGCCATGAGAGATACAAACGAACGCCTACCTGATATTCATTCTCGCACCTGCTACTGCCGCGCAACCGTAATGTAATAGTCGCCAGTATTGTCTGTATGATTGCCGTCACAGACATTAAATGTGAGTGGGCCTCCTGGCGCGGTAATCTGGAACGTGTAGGTATGGTTCGGATTATAGGCAGGCAGGGATACAAAGTTGTCGGTTGATTGACCATTGATATTGAGCACCCAGCATTTCGGGCGATAAGGGGTAGTCGGAGTACCAGAATTATTGGTAAACTCGTAAAAGGCATCAGATAACTGCTGCTGCGATGCCTGGCCCGTTCCGCTGACTGAGATCAACACCGTTCCACTATAGGCGTTTGCCGTCGTCACACCACTTGAAGTAAATGGAACCTTCAAAGATTCGGTTACAGGTGTAGGATCGGCTGTAGGCTTTGCTGTCACTGTAGGTGAAGGCGGGTTTAATTGCGGGGTTGATGTAACATTTGTCACTGTCGGAATCGATTGATGCGCTGGCGTCGGTGTCGTATTTTGCGTCTTGCCCGCTACCTGCGTCTCATGCCGGGTTGTATTGCCTGTCGGTTGCGAAGATGCAGTAGCCGTTGTTCCCCTGGACAGTGGCGTGATGCCCTGAGTGATGCCTGATTGTGGAGAGACGGGCAGATGGGTCAGGGCCAGCAGACCGATCATACAGGCAACGAGCACTATGCAAGCGACCGCGAGCATGAGTCGCGCGCGCTTAGACCTCAGACCTCTTCGCATGTGGCCGCCGGAGAGCGCGACACTATTCGTGTTGTAGAGATGCACGTGCTCCGTCGCCATGGGAACAGACGTATTGACCGGACCGCTTATGCCTGGCGAGGAGATCATGGTCGAAACGCTACCTTCATCATTATCGTCATAGAACATCATAGCGTCGCTCACAGGAAAAGAGGGCGTCACAGGGGGCAGAGGTGTCTCGGGTCCCTGCCTGGCGCTATCTGTCGAGCCTGTTTGTGTCAGTCCGGCATCCGGCGCAAATGCTGTATCTGTTAGAGCGCTCTGGTATTGCAAGACAGAAGTTGCCTGCGGTGCGGTAGACAGGGCGAGTGGCGCAGAAGTGGGCGTGAGAAGCGCATTGATGAAAGCGCGGATATCAGGGAAGCGGTTGCTGCGTTGTTTGGCTAACGCTCTGAGAATAGCCTGCTCGACATGCACAGGTAAAGATGGATTGAGTTGCCGGGGAGGGACAGGCGCATCCTTCATGTGCTTGAAGCCCATGGCAAAGAAATCAGGCGCGTTGAAAGGAGGGCGTCCTGTCACGAGTTCATAAGCTATACAGCCAAGGGCATACTGATCGCTCTCTTTGCTGACATGACCCTGAAACTGTTCCGGGGCCATATAGAGAGGTGTACCGGTGATCGTCACAGCTTTTACACTTGCCGTAGACAGCGTAGTAGCGATGCCGAAATCCGCCAATAGGGCCTCGCCTTGCGCGTTGAACAAAATATTTTCTGGCTTGAGATCGCGGTGGATAATGTGCTGCTGGTGCGCAAAGGAGAGCGCCTGCCCGATTTGAGTGAGAATGCCCATCACCTCCGCCGCTGGTAGAATGCCGGACGCATAGCTCTTGAGTCGCTGCCGCAGGGAGCCAGCTGGTGCGTATTCGACGATCATGTAGGGGAAACCATCGTCGATACCCACGTCGTATACGTGTAAAATATGCGCGTGCTTGAGCTTTTCGAGCAAAAGAGCTTCTTGCAGAAAACGCTCGCATTCCTCCGGAGAACTCAGGTGAGTATGTAAAAGCTTGATGGCTACGCTGCGCTCGGTAAGAAAGAGATGCTCGCCCTGGTAGACCTTCCCAAAGCCGCCCGCGCCAATCTCAGCAAGGATACGATAATTACCGACCTGTCTTCCTTTATTGTTATATCCCGCGGCCATAGTGGCTCCCTCAATATTCATACGCAAGACGCAGTATAGATATAATGTCTAACCGCAAGTATAACATGAGAAGTACACTATAGCAACGTATCGAATTGTATCATTATGTGTCATATAGTAGCATATTTGGAGATTCTTATTGCAGAGTGTTAAGTAGCCTCAGCACCTCTTCGGCTTCTAATAATGCGGCTCTGGTTCTGCCAGATAATTTACCATAGAATATATCCTGATAATCAGCGATATTGCGGATCGAGCGCAGATGATGCAACAATTGCCCTATTTTTCGCCGGGCGAGAGATCAGTGCTCTTTCTAAACTTCTCCCCGACATACGAATGAACATTCACTCCATTAGGAACGGTTTCAGCATCTTTATAAATTAAGTGGTTGCGAGCCTCACAGAAGGCTGCATAATAAGCCCTACTAATCGCGGAACGCAGCATTGCTTCTTGCATAGAAGGTGTAGCTGATTCACTGGCGAGTTCCTGCGCAAGGGTGAAATACTCAGACCAGTTGAAGCTCATACAAACTCCAGGCCAATGGAGATTTTATCCGTTGCCTCGTTCGATAGCGGAGACCACCACTCGTCGTAGAACTGTTCCAGGGTTTTGATGGCTGTTTTCGAGTCTAGCTGTGTGCAAATTGAGATGACCAGTTCTTCGTTCTCGCCCATTAAACCCTCTGGATCGAGGGTTGCATCGAGCATAATTTCTGAATCAGGGAAATATCTCTCAATATTTTGATGCACATCGAAAAGTAATGGCAAGAGGGAGGGATATGTTTTGAGAATTCTCTGTACCTGATCCAGGCTACTAATCACAAAAAGTCTCTTCAGTTTCTGAAGTCGAACCTCGAAAAGATGAATGAGCGATGCGTTTTTTTCATCGCGATGAAATGCGGAGCCGGTTTGTCTTATGCTCATAAAGTCAATCCCCCTATTAGAAACCTCTATGCTTGTACATTACCATAGATGCCTTGTGGACTCAAGCGTTTCCTTGAGCAAAATAGCGTTGCTACTCGTTCCCTGTTGATCTTGCCTTGATAATGAGCAGTTGCATATTGTACAGTTGTGGTACAAAGTTCTCGCGATAGGAAGGGACATCAGATCTCATGACAAGCAATGACGAGCGATTGGCCGCGGAGATCGAGCGTATCAAAAAAGGGGGCGTGGAAAAGTACCATGCGCGCAACCGCGAGCAGAAGAAGCTGTTCGCGCGTGACCGCCTCAAACTCCTGCTCGATGATGGGAAAATCGAGTTTGAAGACGGCATGTTCGCGGAGAGCAACAACCCTGAGTTGCCGTCTGATGCCGTCATTACCGGCGTCGGGCGCATTTTTGGCCGCCCGGTCGCCTTTAGCGCGTCGGACTCGACGGTGAAAGCGGGAGCCGCCGGTGAAAAGTCGGTGCAGAAGAACCTGCGCATCCAGGATATGGCGATGCAGATGCGCATTCCCATGTTCTACCTGATCGACTCCGCCGGGGCGCGCATCACCGACCAGGTGCGTCTCTTTCCAGGGCGCAACCAGGGCGGGCGCACCTTCTACAACCAGATCAAGATGTCGGGCGTGGTGCCGCAAATCTCCATCATGTTTGGCCCCTCACCGGCTGGCGCGGCCTATACGCCTGCGTTCGCCGATATCACGATTATGGTAGAGGGCAACGCCAGCGCCTATCTCGGCTCACCGCGTATGGCCGAGATGGTCACGCGCGAGATGGTCACGCTCGAAGAGATGGGAGGAGCGCGCATGCACTGCACCGTCTCCGGCCTGGGTGACTTCCTGGTGGCAAGCGAAGAGGAAGCCATCCAGGTCGCCAGGGAGTATTTCCGCTATATGCCCCAGAACTACCTGGGCAAGCCCGCTGATGCCGGAGCCGTTGCGCCTGCCAGCGACCGTCCGTTGCAAGATATCGTCCCGCAAGCGCAGAACAGGCCATTCAATATGTACGAATTCATCAACTCACTGGTGGACGGGGGCAGCTTCCTGGAAATCAAGAAGCTGTTTGCCCCCGAACTCATCACCGGCTTCGCCCGCCTCAATGGCCGCGCGGTGGGCATCGTGGCCAATCAACCACGCGTCAAGGGCGGCGTGCTCTTCGTCGATTCGTCAGATAAGGGAACGCGCTTCGTCAATACCTGCAACGCCTTCAACATTCCATTGCTCTTTTTGGCGGATGTGTCAGGCTTTATGATCGGCTCCGCCGTCGAAAAGGCAGGCATCATCCGGCATGGCGCGAAGTTCATCGCCGCCGTCTCACAGGCCGTCGTGCCGAAAATCTCGGTGATCGTGCGCAAATGCTACGGCGCGGGCCTCTACGCTATGGCAGGGCCGGCCTTCGGCACCGACGCGGTCATCGCGCTGCCAACAGCCCAGATCGCCGTGATGGGTCCCGAGGCCGCCATCAACGCTGTCTACGCCAACCAGATCGCCGCCATGCCCGAAGAGCAGCGCGAGCCGTTCCGCAAGAAGATGGAAGCTCACTATGCCGAGGATATCGATATATTCCACCTGGCCTCCGAGTTGATCGTGGATACCATCACGCCCTTTGAGTCCCTGCGCGGCGAGTTGATCGCCCGCTACAGCATCTACCAGACCAAAGAGGCGCGCTTCTCGGAATGCCGCAATCCTATATATCCCGTCTAAAACAGCCCCAGGAGCAAAAAACATGAAACGTGTCGTCTCGAATATGGCAGGAGTTATCCTGGAATTTCTCGTCAAACCTGGCGACCAGGTCGCCGTTGACCAGGATGTGGTCATGCTGGAATCCATGAAGATGCAGATACCCGTACAATCAACCGTCGCGGGAACCGTCAAAAGCTTCAAAGTGGGCGAGGGCGACTTTGTCGATGACGGTGGTACGATCATGGAAATCGAGTAATATATCCCTGGAAGCGAGTAAAGTATGGCCATGCAGCCGATGTGTAAGTACTGTGGAAAGCCGGTGTGGGGCCGCTATATCACCGCGCTCAATGCTGTGTGGCATCCCGAACATTTTCTGTGCGCCGCCTGTCACCTGCCCATCGATGGCTCTTCTTTCAGCGTACACGAGGGCCAACCCTATCATAGCGCCTGCTTCGTCGAGCGGGTTCTGCCGCGCTGCGTCTACTGTAACGCGCCGTTGAGCGGAACATTTCTCGTTGATGCCTGGGGCAACAAATTTTGCGCCAGGCACGAGCAGGAATATCCCACCTGTGAGTTTTGCAGTCGCCTGATTCCACCCGCGCAGCAAGAGCACAGCGCAGGTAAGCTGAACAGCGTGCGCTGTCCCGTGTGCCGCGCGCGCGCCATTGAGACATCCGAGCAGGCCAGGGCTGCTTTCGCCGGGGTAAAACGCTGGGTGGGCAGCCAGGGATTGACATTCAATAACCTGCCGCTTTCGCTGCGCCTGTGCGACCGGGACTTCCTGGCGAAGTACGGACGCGCGCTCAGCCAACCCCATATGCTCGGCGTCACCTTGAGCACAACACAGAGCATGAATGGACGCGAAAGGCGCACCGACATCGATGGCGTCGCCGTGTTGCAGGATTTGCCCACGCCGCTGTTCGAGGGAGTCGTCACACACGAATTAGGCCACGTCTGGCTGATCGTGCAGGCAATCAAAGGGCTGCCGACCTGGGCGGAAGAAGGGTTCTGCGAACTGCTGGCCTACCGCTATCACATGCAGTTGAACACGCCCGAAAGCCGTTATCATGCCGAGAACATCGCAAATAACCCAGACCCTGTGTATGGCGACGGCTTTCGCGGCGTGCGGGCTATCGCTGATCGCCTGGGATTCCAACACTTGTTGGAGACTTTGCGCGCAACAAAAAAGATGCCCGTCTGACACGCCGGGAGAAGAATTTTATCCTCAATGCAAGTCACGCTGGTTGGTACACAACATAGCCGTCAAAGACATAACGCCTGTATGGCTTGCTAGAATGTGCCACGCGCTGCGCGATAGCAATGGCCTGCGGGGAACCCACCTGGAAGGCATAGCTTGACTTCGGATCTGAGGTCACGATCACTTTGTTCGGCGGGTAGCGTTCAAACCCTGTGTTGAGGTAGTTATCGACGGTGAAGCAAGTGATCTGGCCCGCGCTCTGGAACTCGACGCGTTCGCATGTCCAGTAATCGGAGTAGATATGCATGGCTCCAATATGAACGAGATTGTCAACGAAATCTTCCTGCTGCGCATTCAGGTCCTGGGTGGCGGGAATTTCCTGAAATGCCTTGATCGTTCCTACTAAGAACAACAGCACGATGCCCACCAGCACGATGCGTTTGGCATAAACGTTGAAGAACGTCGAGATTTTCCCTCTTTTATTCGCCGTATTCGCCGCGCTCGCGCCCAGCCAGAGGGGATAGATAAGGGCGGGCGTCGCGATCCAGACAAATATAATATAGCGCGAACTCAAAAAGGGGTAGAGCGTCGAGGATATACTGGCGGCGAACAGGAGCAAAGAGAGGGCTGCTGCTACGAGCAGACCCAGGCGCGCGTAAGAACGCGCCAGTTCTTCCTGTTGCTCAGGCGCGCGCGCCTCGATTTTGCGCGGCAACGCCAGAATCGTCCTCAGAGCAAGAAATGCCGAACTTACCCACAGCGCGATCCATACCAGCGACCACGCGCCCTGTACCAGGGTGCATTGCACTGCGCCGGGACCGCTGCCTCCCAGGAAAAGAACCTGGTTGGTATCGCATATATTGCTTTTGCTGGCAATAGCAGGCAGGCTGATGAGCAGAATGCCCAGGCTGCCATGCACCAGGTTATAGACGATGCCATGGCTGGTACCACCGCCGAAAATTCCAAGCGCCGTGACCAGCGAATTATTTCTTAACGGCACATGGATGTTATAGATAATCATGGGCGAGCTACAAATCAGCAAGCCTACGATGAGCAAAACAGGCGCCCACGAGCGAATATCGCGGCGGCAGAAAATAAGCAGCAGCAGGCCAGAAGTAAGGATGAAAGGCGCGACAACCACGTCGCTCCACAGGCACAACCCAACCAGCACGCCCCAGCCAAAATACGCAAACAAGCGCAGCCTGCGTCTGGCGGCTGTTGCTTCCTGAGCAGCAGTGATCGCCAGCCAGCTCGCCACGAAATACAGTAACGCGCCAAAAAACAGGGTTTCAACCCAGCCGCCCAGCGACTGCACCTGTCGATAAATCACATAACTTGAGCCAAGGCTCAGCAGCAAGAGTGTCACCAGGGCCATGCCCTTTGAATAGAGCAGGCTGGTTAGCAGGTACATAGAATAAAGGAAAAGGGCAAACAGGAAGACAAGTCCCACGCGCAGATTGAACATCGAGACGCCAAAGAGACGGAACAAGCCGGCAGCCATATACGCCTGGATAGTTCCCATGTAATTCTGGCCGTACATGAAGATGGGGTGAGCGCCATGAAAAGCGATATTGATAGCCATCATGCCATAGGTACCTTCGTCAGAGTTGGTATGCGGCCAGCCCTGGGCGAGCAGCGCCACGCGCACACCAACGCCCAGGGCGATCAGGCCCAGCGCCCCAAGACCGTAGATACTGATTGGTAAACGTATATGTAACGGACCTAGCTTCAACTCTGACTTAGACATACCAACACCCTGCCTCTCATGCATATGCATACAATTAAGCTGTATAAAATAGAATAATCCCTACTTAATCTAATCGAAAGGACACAACATAGAGTAACATCGCACCCATGGTAACATACCCGCGCAACTCTGTATTGGAGTAACATACCAATTTCCCGCTCAATTTGCCCACCTGGCTGTAGAATAAGTACCAATTTGCGGGTACTATTCTTTCTATAATATTGTTTCTACGAGTAGGCGCGGTAGCGGCAAAAACAGGCGAGGTGAGTTCATGTACACACCAGGACATAACCGGGAAGACGATAAAGCCACCCTCGAAGCGGGGCGGAGACCCTTGCGGTCGCCCTCGTCCAAATATACAGGGAATGATCAAGCGGTCGCTCTCAACTCCTACTCTACACCCGTTGTCTGTTGAAGAGCTGGCCCCCAGGATACAATCCGTTGTGGTGTGAGCGCGATCAGCGGGTGTAGTTCCAGCGCCATCGTTCTGTATTGCGCGTAGCGTGCGCGCAGCAGGAGCAGCACATCAGCATGATGTGGCTCGCCCGGCATGAGCAAGTTGGCATGGCCGTAGACCTGCACATAGCCCAGGCGCGACCAGTCGTCATCGTACTGATCGATCAACAGCATCGCCTCGTGACGCGCCTCGATGTTGCGCACCCGCCGCAATTGTCGCTGCTCTACACGCTTGGGTTTCTCATCAAGCGGCGTATAGAAGCGCGACCCGTCAAAAGCAAAACACACGGGAACCACGTGAGGGTGCCCGTCTGCGTCCGCCGTCGCCAGCCGCGCCACCCGTTGCGACTGAATGAAGACAATTTCTGCCTCAAGCAAATTTGAGCGATGCGCCATACTTGATCCTATACCGCTCCTATTACTTTGATCCTGTTGGCGAAGGAGGGCCAGGGCGGGGAACAAGCCCCAACACATTTCAAAACACGGAAGGCGACCGCAAGGGTCCCCGCCCATCATCCTCTCTTCCCCCGCCTCTACTATGATGACGGTGAGCAGAGCCAGAGCGTTCATAGTAGAGGCGGGAGCGGATGTGGGGAAAGGTGGGGACCCTTGCGGTCGCCTTCCGTGTTTTTACTCCTCAGGTCTTCTACCACTCTTCTCTTCTTTTGAAATGTATTGGGGACAAGCCCTGGCTCGCGCGCCATTCCACTCGCTATCCTATTGCATTCGCCGACAGAGTCAATCTGCTATGCTTACACTACCGTAGTCGCGCTTCTGCGCTTCTGCGCTGCAAAAGGTCATATGCCGTACCCAGTACGACGCCAAATACCAGGTTTAGCGGTAGGGTTAAGAGCACGTCCGCAAAACTTGTGTGAAAAAGAGACTGCTTAAATGCAATATTGCATAACACCAGAGAGAGCAGCAGCCACCAGGCAAAACCAAGTCCCAGGCCGGTGAGCAGCGAGCGCGCCCCAGATACATACCCGCCGCCCTGTATCAGGCTAAAGAGTACGCCAAAGATGCCGCCCAATATCACCACCAGCACGTAACCGGCGAAGCGGCTGCCGGTGCCATTGTCCGCCGCGATGCCGAACCAGTGCAGTATCTCAGGCAAACCGCTGCCCGGTGAACCATTCACGACAAAGTTGAAAGTCGCCAGCACCAGCCCGGCACACAATCCCGCCAGTATGCCATTACGAATAGTATGCATATGCTTCTCCCTTACATCACTTCTTCTTTTTTAAGCGAACCAGCTTAGCACGCGCGCCACCCGGCTAGTGCCGGCAGCCTGCCGCAAACGTGGCTCCAGCCATTGATCGACGCCCAGCCTGCGCCCCGCCGGAATCGCCACGAGAGCCAGGCAGAGCAGCACCAGCATGCCGTATGTCCATATCCAATCTGTGTATGCCAGGCCAACATACAGTTGTAGGGCTAAGATGCTGCCCAGGATGGCCCCAAAGCGCGTAAAAACGCCGAACATCAAGCTGATTGCCACCAGCAACTCAGCCACCCAGACGCCAGCGGCCAGCGGGACAAAAAGCGTGCAGCCGGTGGTGGCAGTCGCACTGGTACAACCGGCGAGAAACGTGTGCTGGAGCAGCGCGCCGTAGCCTGGGATGATGGCGTGCTGAGACTCACGTATGATATAGCCGTACAGTCCGGCGAAGGTGGGCGGCAACTTCCAGAACAACTGCTGGAACCAGAGATAGCCCACAAACATGCGAATAAATGCAAAACCAGTGATGCTGCGTTCGCTCAACGTGATCGCCGTAACGCTGGCCGCGGCCTCGCGGCTCGCTGCCGCCAGTTTTTTCTGGCCACCAGCCGACGAAGAAATACTCATTACTTCTCACTCCCTTTTTCTATGGGATACCTGAATATACCAGTAGTAAACACGAATGAAGACGCCGATTTTTTTACATGTTATGCTGTTCATGAAAAAGCGTGCCATGTCTCAACGTGTAGGGTATAGAATACGCTGAATCGCGTAGTATAGAAAGGCCAGCCAGACTTATTTATGTCGTTATTACAAACATCGCAGGCGTCATCTATCGAGCATAAGAATATCATTCTCAGGCACCCCTGGTGGCGTTCCGCCGCCCTCGGACTGCTTTTATTGCTCTCATTGATAGTATATCCATTCCTGTACAGCACGGCCCCTCCCTATAGCGCTGCCAACGCGGACTTCACGCCCTTTTTGCGCATCTGGGTGCTCAGCTTTCTCCCTTATTTTGTGGCCTGTGTCCTGCTGCTGGCGACAAAGCCTCCACAGGGACGCTGGCGCTGGATCGAGCTGGGCATCATCCTGGCGGGCGCGCTGGCATTTCGCGCTCTTCTGCTCCCGCTGCCGCCGCAACTCTCGCGCGACTCGTGGCGTTACCTGTGGGACGCGCGCGTCACGCTGCACGGCTTCAGCCCGTATGTCTACGTGCCTTTCAGTCCGGCCTTGAAACCGCTGGCCAATACCATCCTCTTAACAAACATGCGCTTTCGCACCGACCCCACTATCTACCCGCCGGGAGCGCAGGTCGTCTTTCTCTTGAGTTACCTGCTGGCCGGGGCCAATTTACTCTTCCTCAAGGGTATCTTTCTGATCTTCGATATGATTACCTGCGGCGCGCTGGTTGTCCTGCTCAGACGCTGGCGACTTGACCCGGCGCGCGTGCTCATCTACGCGTGGTGTCCCCTGCCCATCGTCGAGTTTGCCGTTCAGGGCCACGTAGATGTGATTACGCTGACCTTCAGCATCCTGGCCCTGCTGAGCGTTTCCAACGACAGTATACGCGGGCGCATCCTGACGGGTTTCCTGGTAGGCATAGCCACATTAACCAAGCTCTACCCTATTCTATTGCTGGTGATTATCGTACCAGACATGCTACGCATCGCTCTGGAACGCGATAAGCCTTTTTATCGTCATATTCGGGGCCGCGATTATGGTCTGCTGGCGGCCTGTTTTCTCACCATCTTCTTTGCCTACCTGCCCTACCTGATTATGGGACACGGGCAGGTGCTTGGCTTCTTGCGAGACTACGCTGTCGGGCAAGGCGAAAACGCCGGTATCATCCAGCAGTTTATGCACTGGCTGGCGGGTATATACCACTGGAGTTTCCCGCAAGCGGTGCAACTGGAACAAATTGTTTCTCTCATCGCTATCGCCATCATCTCGCTGGTGGTGTTTTACCTGCGCCTGCGCAAGCGCGTGAGCATGGAAATGGCCGCGCTAATCTTATTCGGCGCGATACTGGCCGTCTCCACGCATGTATTCCCCTGGTACAACCCCATTCTGCTGCTGTGGATACCGGTCTTGATCAGGCCGCTCTGGACGGGCGGCAGACTGGTCGGCAGAAGTCTGGCAATAGCCGCCACCTGGTACTTCGCCTGTGTCTCCATCATGGGATACTTCATTACTACGAACTGGACACCTTATTATCTTGTAGCTTATCTGCCCTTAGTGCTTGCTCTGGCTGCCGCCGCCATTATCGGCATTATCAACATGCCCGGCATACAGAAAGGAAATCAGTATGCAAACCATCGATGAATCATCCTCTGCTCAAGGCGGACGCGATAAATCGCGTCCCTACACACGGCTCAAGCAGCTCGGCATTTCGGCCTTTGTGGCGCTCTGCGCTGGACTGGTCGCCAGCCTGACAGCCGTTTTGCTCATGGGCATCCTGCGCCTGGCGGCGGGAGTGCCAACCCCTGTAGAACTCTTTGGCGATCGCGTACTCAAGCTGATGCAAGCGGGACCATTTGTGCTCTTCCTGATTCGCTTCGGCTCGCATGCTAAAACGGCCCCGCCTGGCCTGGCTGTACTCGGCATGATCGGGCTTGGCACTGTACTTGGACTGCTCTACGCTGCCATTGTGCGCGTGCAGTTGCCCGCGTCCGGCTACCGGCCTGCCCGCTGGGAATGGCTGACGGCGCTCGTTTTCGCGCTGGTCATGACCCTGGCAGCTATCGTCCTTTTCTGGAACGAGACGCCGCAGAACTTCCTGGGACTTCCATACGAATGGGCCAGGTTCGTGACCTGTCTCGCGCTGCTGGCGGATTTCGGTCTGTATGCCCTGATTTTATGTCTCGCTTATCGCGGCATGCTGCCTAAACAGCGCAGCGAAGCAGTGACCCGGACGGCGCAGAACCGGCGTCAATTGCTGGCGCGTGCCGGAGTCGCCGTGCTGGGTGTGGGCGCAGCCGGGGGAACAGTGGGGATCATCAAGGGACTATTGAACAATTTTACCTCGTATGACGGCACAGAAACCTTTCCAGCCAAAGGCTTTACCGCGCCGATAACGCCCACCAGCGAACACTATACCGTCACGCAGAACGCCGTTGATCCCACACCCAATCTCGATGTCTGGCGGCTCGAATTCACGGGACTCGTGGGCAACTCCGGCATCTATACCTTCGACGAACTACAAAATCTGCCCTCAACATCGCGCGCTGTTACACTGGAATGTATTTCCAATGGCCCCGGCGGTCATCTCATGAGTACCGCCATCTGGCAGGGCATCACATTTCAATCGCTGCTCGCTAAACACGGCGGCGCGCTGCCCGGTGCGCGCTACGTAGCGTTTTACAGCGTTGATGGCTACAGCATTAGCCAGCCCTTAGATGTCGTGGTACAGTCGGACGCGCTGCTGGCGTGGAGTATGAACGGCGCTGCACTGCCCAAACAACATGGCTACCCTCTGCGCGCTCTGATTCCGGGGCGTTATGGCGAAGAGAATCCCAAGTGGCTCACGCGCGTCGAGTTGACCGATCACTTTGTTGGCGGCCTCTACGCCGACCAGGGCTGGTACAACGGCCCTCTGCATACCATCACGCGTATTGATCGCCCGTTCGGAAAGATCGCCCTCAGTCCCAGCGTTGAAATCGGCGGACTGGCGTTCGCGGGCAATCGCGGCATCCAGCAAGTGGAAATCAGCGCGGATGGCGGTCTCTCCTGGAACATCGCGACGCTGCAAACGCCCCTTTCGCAGGATGCGTGGGTATTCTGGACATGGCAGTGGACGCCGCAAACTCCTGGCTCATATACGCTCGTCGCGCGCGCTACCGATGGCACAGGCGCGCTCCAGACCAGCAAGAAACAGGGCACAGTTCCGAACGCAGCTACCGGCTATCACTCGGTGGTGGTGCAGGTGGGCTAATAGCTCAACTGGTCACACGAATGCGCCCGTCGCCCGCGCGTTGCTGAAAGACAAGGTCGCGGGCGACCGCGAGCGCTGTGGAGATCGCTCCGAGCAGGACAGCATTCTCGCCGAGTTCGCTGGCGACGATGCGGGGTCGCAGCGGGGTGATCTCGCTCAAGCGCCGCTCAAGTGGGCCGCGCAGCAAATCGACATTGCGTCCGATGCCGCCGCCAAGCACGACCAGTTCGGGATCGAGAATAGCCGCCACAGAGGCGACAGCCAGCGCCAGGTATTGCCCCTCTCGCTCGACCACGGCCAGCGCTAACTTGTCGCCGCCACGGGCCGCATCAAATATCTGGCGGGCTGAGAGTGGCGGGCGCATGCCAAGGGACTGCGCGGTGTGAACTATGCCTTCAGCCGAGGCCACTTCTTCAAGCATACCCCGGTAGCTCGCGCTGTTGCCTGCGGTGAGGCTGGCCGTTTCCGGCGCGCCGAGTGGCAGGAACCCGACTTCACCCCCTGCTCCATGCGTACCACGATAGAGCGCGCCATCGATGACGATGCCCATCCCGATGCCGGTACCAACGGTGAGAAATACGAATGTCCCAACCCCGGCTCCACTGCCGCATGTCTGTTCACCGAGCGCGGCAAGGTTGGCGTCGTTATCCACCGTGAGACTGGGGCCAAGCGCCGAACGCAGCATCTCGACCAGCCCGCTGCGACCCCAATCCGGCAGGTTCGAGGCGAAGAGCAGGCTCTCAGTGGGAGGGTGGAAAACGCCCGGCGTGCCGATGACGGTATGAACCACCTGAGACCAGGTGAAACCGGCGGCCTCGACCGTGTGATGGGCAAGTTCGGTCGCCATTTCGACAAGGGCCTCGGCGCTGGTCGCCTGATTCTGCTCCTCACGACGACTCACGATGGTTCCGGCGAAATCCGCTACCGCTACACGCACCCAACTGCGCCCGATATCGACCCCGACGACGTATCCGGCGGTCGGGTCGGGTTCGTAGAGGATGGCCTGGCGACCACCGCCTTCGGGACTCACCTGCCCAATAGGCCGCACTAGCCCGGCGCGCTCAAGGTTCGCCAGGGCCTGCGATACCGTCGGTTTGGACAATCCCGTCTCGCGGGCAAGTTGTGCGCGCGATAAGGGGCCGTTGCGCCGCAGATGCTCCAGCAGCCCGCGTTCGTTCATGGCGCGCAGCAGTCGCGGGGTGCCTGGCTGGTTTTCCGATTCGCTGGTCGTCATAGTCGCCATTCCTTTCACAGTTCTTCTTTATTATACTTGACAATTCGTAG
Organism: Ktedonobacteraceae bacterium; assembly: GCA_035534255.1. Taxonomy (GTDB): domain Bacteria; phylum Chloroflexota; class Ktedonobacteria; order Ktedonobacterales; family Ktedonobacteraceae; genus CF-113. Next base: position 15,911 of record DATLSI010000100.1, read on the forward strand.
TTAGTAAAGTATACTAACTGCATCGAAGTAAGGAAAGTTTACTAACATATTTTAGAGGGTCGCTACTCGAAGGAGGAGTTATGGCACTCACACAGCAAAGCAAGGTTGGGCAGCTACGTAAAAACGCTATCAGCGTCATCGGGGCTGTTGCATTGGCAATGGCGTTCATGGGTCCGGCTACCAGCGTCTTCTTCAACACGCAGCCAGCCGCAGGTGGAGCGGGATACGCGCTGCCGTTCGCGCTTCTCCTGGGCCTGATCGTATCGGCCCTGGTCGCCTCGGCGATTGGCGCATTCGCTCAGAAGATACCTACCGCCGGTTTCGCCTACACGTTCAACACGCATGGCTTCGGCAAACGTGGAGGGTTTCTGTCGGGTTGGATTCTCGTCCTCTCTTATGCCATGGTCGGGCCGATGCTGCTGGCCGCCATCGGCGCGCTGGCCGCGCAATTCGTCCAATCCATCACCAACGTGAGTCTCCCCTGGTGGAGCTTCACCATTTTCTTTGCCCTCGTCGTGTGGGGCATCGGCATCCTGGGCGTCAGTCGCTCCGCCAAAACAGCCCTTATCTTCCTGGTCCTCGAAGTTGGAGTGATGCTGGCGCTCTTCGCGACGATCATCTTCAAAGGAGGCGCGCAGGGAGTGTCGCTGGCACCATTCAATCCCGCCAATTCGCTGGGTGGACTCTCAGGTCTGGGCATCGGCTTGTTATGGAGTATCCTGTTCTTTGTCGGCTTCGAGTCCGCGGGCACGCTGGGCGAAGAGACGCAGAACGCGCGCCGCAGCATTCCTGTCGCGCTCTTCACAGCGGTAGGCGTGATCGGCCTCTTCTACGTCCTCTCTGGTTGGGCAAGCGCCATCGGGTATGGCAGCAGCCATGTCAATGCATTTGTCAGTGATGGCACGCCCTGGATTACGCTGGTGCAGAAATACTGGGGGCCGGGACTGGTCTGGCTTGTTTCGCTCACCGTACTGAACAGCATTTTCGCGAACCTGATCTCCGGCATCAATGCCACCGTGCGCGTCATTTTCGCGATGGGGCGCGAAGGCATCGTTCCTAGAGGCTGGAGCAAAACGACGCCGCAGGGCAACCCTTCGACCGCCCTGAGTTTGTACATGATCTTCGCGCTGGCGCTCGCACTGATCGGTGGCGCGCTCTGGACGCCGCTCGGAGCGTATGGCTTCTTCGGCACCTTTTTAGGGCTGGGCATCGTAATCATCTATATCCTGATTAACCTTGCCCTGATCGTCTTCTACCGGCGCGATTATCCGGCAGAGTTTTCGCTTGTGCGCCACGGTATCCTGCCGGTACTCGCCAGCGTGCTCATGCTGTTGCCCATTTATGGCCTGTTGTGGCCCATACCGGCCTATCCCAATAACCTGGTACCCTATCTCATGATTGCCTGGATCATCATTGGCGGCATCTACCTGTTCATGGTCGAGAAGCGCCGCCCCGAATTGCTGGACGCCATGGGACGCGCTATGGGAGAAGAAGAATCGGGAGCGGTGGAGCAGGCGAACATCGTGGCCCAGTAGCAGCTTCCAGTTACGAGCAGAGGAGGATTTCACATGTATCTCCAGAGGTTGATCGAACGCAATCCACGTCTCATGGAAGCCGCCATCACCCTGCACCAGGAAGGCCATATTCCGCCCAATACCTGGCTGATCGATCTCGACACCATCGCCGAGAATGCGCGCGCGCTCTCGGCGGTAGCCAGGAGTCTGGGCCTGACGACTTATCTGATGAGCAAACAATATGGTCGCAATCCCTACGTCAGCGCGCTCGCGCTCGCCAACGGACTGCACAAAATCGTGGCCGTCGATGCGACCTGCGCTTTGATGGCGCATCGCTATGGGCTGCCTGTCGGTCATATGGGGCATCTCAATCAACTTCCCCGCCACATGGTGCCATTGCTGGTCGCCATGCGCCCGGAAGTCATCACCATCTACAACATCGAGCACGCGCGCTGGATTGACAGCGCCGCCGCCGATCTTGGCATCGTGCAGGAACTGTTGATCCGGGTCTCTGCGCCGGGCGACATCTTCTTTGATGGGCAGGAAGGCGGGTTCAGTGAAAACGAAGTACCCGCCATTGTAGATGCGCTCTCTCACCTGCGCCATGTGCGCCTGGTGGGTGTAACCGCCTTCCCATGCGTGCGCTACAACCACCGCGCAGATGAAAAGGCTGAGGTGACGCCGAACCTACATACCATCCTGCGTGCCGCCGCGACGCTGCGCGGCATGGGCGTAGAGGTCAAGCAGATCAACGCGCCCGGAAATACATCGACGATGACTATGCCCCTGGTAGCGCCGCCGGGCGCGACGCACGTCGAACCCGGTCACGCTCTGACGGGTACGACACCCAACCACGCCTTTTACGGAGACGCCCTGCCAGAGCGTCCCGCCTACGTCTACGTGAGCGAAATCTCGCATCACGTGGGTGAGCGCGCCTACGCCTACGGGGGCGGACTCTTCCACGACGGCTACCAGGCCGATGGGTCGGTTGGAGCGCTGGTTGGCTCTACGTGGGAAGAGGCAAGAGATAATGGCGTAGAGTACCTGCATGATATCAAGCAAATCATCGACTACCACGTTGTGTTACAGCCCGGCCAGCGCTGCAAAGTTGGCGATACTGCCCTGCTTTTCTATCGCACGCAAATGCAGATGACGCGCTCCTACATCGCGCTGGTCTCCGGCCTGTCGGGTCGGTCAGAAAGAAAGGTACATTACCTGTTCGATCACGCGAGCACGGCCCTGGACAGCGGTTTCAATCCCGTCGATCCCGCTAGCGTGCGCCAGGACATCGACGCCTTACTGAATACTCAGTATCAATAATAATGCTCGTAGCATCCGGGAGGTCAGCATGAACATGACACGGAGAGCAGACCCAACGCTGGCCTCTGCTTTCCAGCGCCAGGCGGCGGCGCGTGATTTCGTTGTGGCAATCGACTTTGGGGGTACAAAGATCGACGTAGCCACCGCCGACCTCAATGGAGACATCCTGGAGCAGCATCGCCTGGCGACCAATGCGCCGCACGGTGCCAGGCAGGCCGTCGAGCGCGCCCTGGCTCTTGCTCGCGACTTGATGGGGCGCGCGCGTGAGATGACCGGTGGTCGCTGCCTGGCAGGCGGCGCGGTCAGTCCCGGCGTCATCCAGCCTGACCGCGTACTGCTGGCTCCCAACGTGCCAGGCTGGGAGCAACTGGCGCTGCTCGATATCGTGCGCGCCGGGCTGGAACTGCCGTATGTCGCGGTCGGGAACGATGTCAAGGCGGCGGCGGAGGCTGAAGCGCGCTGGGGCAGCCTGCAAGGGGCTGATCCTGCCATCTTCCTGAGTCTGGGTACAGGCATCGGCTCCGCGCTCGTAGTCGGGGGCCAGGTGCTGACGGGCGCGCATGGTGCATCCGGCGAAATAGGTTATAACCTGCGCGGCGCGAGCGGCGAAACTGGTATCGCGAGCGGCCACGCGCCACTCGAAGAAGCCGTCGGCGGGCGGGCGATTAGCGAGCGAGGCAGCCTGCTGCTGGGCGGCAATCTGAGCGCAGCCGAGGTTTTTGCCCACCCCGATCTCCGCGCGCGCGCCTTGATTGACGAAACGCTCGCCGAACTCGCCCTGCATGTCGCCAATATCGCCATTCTTATCGACCCGGCCCGCATCGCGGTCGGGGGCGGGCTGATGGGTGCTGGAGATTTGATCCTCAGCGTCCTCGTCTCGCGCCTGAGCTTAGCCGTTCCGTTCCCGCCAGAGGTGGTGCCAGCGCGTTTTGTACATGATGCATCCCTGCGCGGCGCGGTCGCACTGGCCCTGAAAACCCTCGCGGGTGATCCCTTAGAGCCTGCTAGCGAGCCGGTTCGCCAGCAGCAGAACACGATCATGTCCACAATGAGCAATAATTTGAAGGAGGTATAACCATGGCCGCAACGTTGATGGCTCAAGAGATGGCAGAACAGCCAGCCGTGCTTGCCCGGCTCATCGACCGCTTCGAGAGCGATGTCGCCAGGGTGCGCGCTCTACGCCCTGCTCAGCTGGCAGGAGTTGTGTTAGTGGCGCGGGGATCTTCCGATCATGCCGCGGTGTTCGGGCGCTACCTCGTCGAGTCGGCAGCTGGCCGCCCTACCAGCCTCGCCGCCCCCAGCCTGCACACGCTTTACCACGCCCACATCGATTACAACGGCTACCTGGCCATCGCGCTGAGCCAGTCGGGCGCGACGCCGGAAATCATCACCGTCTGCGAGCGCATGCGAGCCACAGGCGCGCGGATAATCGCGATTACGAATAACGCGGACAGCCCGCTCGCCTCGGTTGCCGATGTCGTCCTCACGCTCGAAGCAGGCGAGGAGCGAGCAGTCCCGGCCACGAAAACCGTCACCAGCCAGTTCCTCGCCGTGGCAACCGTGGCGGCGGGGCTGGGTTCTGTTCCCTTCACAACCACCGACCTGGCGGCTCTCCCAGGTCACGTCTCCACTGTGCTGGCGGACGATACGGCACCGAGGCTGCTGGCGCAGCGCTGGGCCGGCATGGATCGACTGTTCGTCGTGGCGCGCGGTCTCTTGTACGGGGCTGCACTCGAAACAGCCCTCAAAATCAAGGAAGCCACGGGCGTGCTCGCCGAGGGCTTTTCAGCCGCTGACCTGCGGCACGGTCCTGTCGCAGCTATCGACGCGAACGTAGCGGCGCTTATCCTCGACGGCGGAGGTGCGGCGTCAGGCGACCTGGCAGACCTGCGCGATGTGCTGCGCAGGCGCAATGGGCCTATCGCGCTCTGCGCAGCCAGCGAAAATGCCGATCTGCCCCTTCCCATGCATGTACCAGAAGCCCTGGCGGCCATTCTCGCCACGGTGCGCGGCCAGCAGTTGGCGCTGGCCCTGGCCGCCGTGCTCGGACGCAATCCCGACGCGCCAGCTGGTTTATCGAAGGTGACGCCGACCCACTGATTACTCTTCAAAGCTGGAGAACAGGTTGTTGAGCGACTCCGCCAGGGTCGGATGCGCGAAGACGGCGTCGCGCAGCACCGTGTAGGGCAATTTGCCCATCATCGCCATCTGCAACATCGCCATGATTTCACCACCCTCGATGCCCAGCACAGCGCATCCGAGAATCTGGTGCGTGTCGGCATCAATCAGCGCTTTCATGAAGCCGCGTGACTCGTCCAGTTCCAGGGCGCGGGCCACGTAGTTCATGGGCATCCTGGCAACTTTGATGTTGCGCCCCTGCGCGCGCGCCTCGCTCTCGCTGAGTCCAACGCGCCCCAACTGCGGGTCAATGAAGACCGTGTAGGGTACCAGCCGCTCGTGAATCGTCGCGTTGCCGTGCTCAAGTAGATTGGTGCGAATGATGCGAAAATCGTCATAGGAGATGTGCGTGAAGGCCGGCCCGCCCTTTATATCACCCAGCGCGTAAATGCCCGGCACATTTGTCTCCAGCTTCTCGTTCACCTGGATAAAGCCATGTTTGTCGGTCTGCAGGCCGCTTGCGGCAGGGTTTAGCCAATCGGTGTTCGGCACGCGTCCCGCCGCCTGCAAGAGGTGCGTGCCGATCAGGGTGTGCTCTCCATCTGGAGTCTGCACGGTGAGGTGAATTTTGCTATCGGCGCTTTGCTCCACGCGTGTTGGTTTTGTCTCCAGCAACACTTCAACGCCATCCTGGCGTAGAATGTTCGCCACCTCATCGGCCACGTCCGCGTCTTCACGAGCCAGCAGCTTCGCGCCGCGCTGGATGATCGTAACCTCGCTGCCGAAACGGCGGAACATCTGGCCAAACTCCAACCCGATGTAACCGCCGCCAATTACCAGCAGGTGCTCAGGCACCTCGCCCAATTCCATGATCGAGGTCGAATCCAGCGTAGGGATGTTTTCAATACCGGCCAGCGCTGGCTGCGCCGGGCGATCGCCGGCATTGATAAAGATAGAACCGGCAGTCAATTGACGATGCTCGCCGTTGTTTAGAGATACTTCTATGGTCTTCGGCCCCGTAAAGCGAGCCTCGCCCATCAAAAGATCAACGCCTTTTGTCGCCTCGATGCGGCTCTGACTGCCATTGCGGAAGCTATTCACAATGTCTCGTTTGCGCTGTCGCACTTTCGTCATATCGATAGTCAGCGGGCCTGTATGCACGCCGTAATCCGCGCCGCGCCTGGCAAGATAAGCCACGCGCGCGCTGGCGACCATCGTTTTAGTGGGAGTGCAGCCTTCGTTGATACAGGTACCACCGACATGCACGCGTTCGATAATAACCGTCTTCCACCCCGCGTTGGCCAACGCCGTGGAAAGCGGCCCCCCGGCCTGGCCCGCGCCAATCACAATGGCGTCGTATTGTATTGTTGCAGTCATAAAATATGTACCTTTCTGTTTCGTTCAGGGCGGGGGCAAGGGCAAGCTACTCACGCCTCCTCCAGGGCCGACCCTTGCGGTCGCCCTGGCTACTCAAACGTAACGTTTTATTGCACACATGATACTATATCAGAGACGAAGCTGGAACGGTTTCAATATTGAAGGGAGTGTAATATGGCACACACGAATATCAAGCTGTATGGCACCAACTGGTGCAGCGATTGCAAACGCAGCAAGAAGTTTCTGGGCGAACAGCGCGTCCACTACGAATTTATTGATATCGAAGAAAACTCGGAAGGGCAAGCCTTCGTGCAGAAGGTGCAGAACGGAGGCATGACCATTCCGACTCTCGTATTTGATGACGGCTCGCTGCTCATCGAACCAACCAACGCGGAACTGGCAGCGAAGCTGGGGCTAGAGACGAAAGCCAAAAACGAGTTCTACGACCTCATCATCGTGGGCGGCGGCCCTACCGCGCTGACAACAGCTATTTACGCGGCGCGTGATGGCAACGACGTGCTGATAATCGAACGCAGCGGACTGGGCGGACAGGCTGGCATTACCGAACGCCTGGATAACTATCCCGGCTTCCCCGAAGGCGTCACCGGAGCGGAGTTCGCCGAGCGCGTGATCGAGCAGGCCAAACGTTACGGCGTGGAAATGCTTTCAGCGCAGAATGTGGTAGGAGTGAGTAGCGACGAGGACGACCATATCGTTACCACCGACTCCGGCCACCAGTATTGCTCTCACGCGGTTCTGCTGGCTACCGGCTCAACGTACAAACGGCTGGGCGCGCCAGGGGAAGACGACTATATCGGCGCGGGTGTGCATTTCTGCGCCACCTGTGACGGCCCGTTCTACAAGGGACGCGAAGTGGCCGTGATCGGCGGCGGCAACAGCGCCGTGGAAGAAGCCGCCTTTCTGACGCGTTTCAGCCCGAAGGTGACGCTGCTGGTGCGCGGCTCTGAACTGACCGCCAACAAAGTCGCCAGCGATAAGGCCCTCAATTCGCCGGAGATGGAAGTGCGCTTCAATACCGAGGTGGTCGAGTTGAAAGGCAGTAACAACCATCTCGATACGATTGTTACCAGGAACAGGCAGACGGGCGAAATCAGCGAGCTGCGCGTGCCGGGCGTCTTCGTCTTCATCGGCCTGACACCCAACAGCGAACCCTTCAAGGACATCGTCAAACTCGACGCGCAGGGCTTCATTCTGACGGGCATCGATTTCCAGACCAGTACCGAAGGCGTCTTCGCGGCTGGCGATGTGCGTGCGGGCAGCACCAAACAACTGGTCAGCGCGGCTGGCGAAGGAGCGGCGGCAGCGCTCGCCATCCGCGAACACCTCAAAGGGCATACAGCGCACAGCATGGAGATGGCACTGGCAGGAAAAAAATAGTCTTAGCTCCCAGTCCGTTCATTGTAGGGGCGGGGGCGGTCGAGTGGAGTGGTGGGGACCCTTGCGGTCGCCCGCGTCCTCCTCGTGACGCAGATATGGTACGAGGAGGACGCGGGCGACCGCAAGGGTCGCCTTCGTCCTGATTGAACTACTATAACAAATGGACGCTCTGTAGCCAGGAAGTGGCGACCTCTTGAACCGCCTGAGCAATGGACTCGCCAGCGGCGTGTTTTGTGCTTACCTGCTGCTGTAAACTGACGTTCACGGCGGTGGTCATTAACGGTGCCATTGGATTGAGGGCTGCCGCGATGCCAGGATCGCTCTGCAACACGGAGTCACGCACGATAGGCGCGGGGTGGAATTCTGTAAACCCGTGCTTATCATCCGTAAGGAAGACAAAGCCTTGCGTCGCGACCGAGCCATCCGTCGTATAGCACTCGGTTATCTGGGCCGCGCCACTCTTTACGGCCGCGAAGCCGATGGCATAGGCAACCTTCGTCACCGATTTGAAGTTAGCGGTGCTGAAGTTGTACGTGCTTTTCAACGCATCGAAGAAAGGAATACCGTCGCTCTGAGTTGCCAGAGTCAACGTCGATACTTTTGTGGCCAGTTGCGAAAGGGTGGTAACACCTAGTTTCTGGGATTCGGCCTGCGACGTACAAAGGGCATAGCCATCGTTCAAAGGGGCCTGATCGAGCCACGTAATGTGGAATTGCTGCTCGTAAGCCGCCTTGACAGTATTATAATCCGTTGTTGGATCGTAAGCCGACTTGAGACCCAGGATACTCAGCCCTGTTCCTGTAAACTCTGGGTAGAGATCAACCGCGCCGCTCTTGATGGCAGCAAGTAGAGTAGCGTTGTCCCCCAGAGCTAATTTAGGGGTGACCTGGTAGCCAGCCTTCTGAAGCAGCAAAACATACATTTCACCAAGTAGATGACCATCGAGATCGAGTTTGCTGGCAACTGTTATGGGTACCTTTGTAGGGGTAGGGGTCGTGCCGGGCGTTGAGCCGCCACCTGTTGAAGTACTACCACATGCTGCCAGGATGAGCATGGGAATGAGAGCGAATGCCAGTAAGAACTTCGCTCTAAACGAACGTCTGAGAAGAGCCATTGCTTCCTCCTTAAACATAGACCAACACATAAAAACGCTCAGTAAAAGCTACTGCGCAATACTGTGTCATGCTGCGGCTGTTGCAACCTGCTCCTGCCCTTGTACTTTAAGGCCAGCAGGAGTTAAGGCACGCTGTAGCCAACTCATAAACACTTCTACAAGAATTGCCAGAACGGCAACGGAGACTGCTCCAACGATGAGTTCCGTGTAATTGAGGACGTTAATGCCATCTACAATGTAGTCTCCATAGCCGCCTGCGCCGATGAACGCGGCCAGAGTAGCGGTCGCCACGACCTGCACTGCCGAGGTACGAATGCCTGCCGCAACAAGCGGTGTTACCAGGGGAGCCTGTATGCGGGTAACGATTTGCCAGGTGGTCATGCCCATGCCTTTTGCGGCATCGATGGTAGCAGGGTCAATGATGCGAATGCCGGTATAGGTATTGAGCAGGATGGGCGGGATACCCAGAAGAATCAGAGCTATAATGGAAGGGACAAAGCCGATGCTCACTGAAGAGGGGAGCACTTCGACGAACAGGAGTAAGACCGCAATAATGGGAATCGCGCGTACCAGGCCACTAAAGTTTACCGCGATAAAGGCCGCGAACGCATTGCGCGATACCAGCGCTCCCAGTACGACGCCGATGATGATAGCCACAACAATAGAAACGCCGCAAAGCTGGAAATACTGAATGGTATGTCCAAGGTAGTCGTTCGCGGGGTCCCGGATATAGTTGATGTATTGCATCTTGCGTATTTCCTCCCTTCTATGCGACAGACAGGGCGGTACGCCCCCGGTTAAGGCTCACCTGCAAAGCCAACAACAGCAGATCAGCAATAATGGCGAAGGCAGCAGTCAATATGGCCCCGGCAGCAATGGCATCGGGATCATAGACAGCGAGATTCTGGAAAATCAGGTCCCCCAGTGTGCTTTGTCCTGCTAATGTAGCCAGGGATGTTATACCTATTGTTGTTACGGTCGCAATGCGAATACCCGCGACAATGACGGGCAGCGCCAGTGGGAGGGTAACGCGGAAAAGTATTTGCCGCGGTTTCATACCCATGGCGCGGCCTACTTCAATGAGCAAGGGATCGATACCGTTGATGGCTGCTGCCGTGTTACGTATCAGGATGAGCTGGTTATAAATAACCAGTGGGATGATGACGGTTGCGGAGGTTAATTTTGTTATGGGAATAAGCAAAGCGAACGCTGCAATGCTGGGTACGGTGTATAACAAACCCGAAATGGAAATCACCGGAAAGTAGAGTCGCCGGTAGCGGACTACCAGTATGCCCAGAGGGAGAGCGATGATGATCGAAATCAACATAACGATCCCGACCAGCGCCAGGTGCTTCAAGAACAGGTTGGGAATGCTCTCCGGGTCCGACAAGTTGTAATTGTAAGATTGGAAAATATAATGCATACGACTTCCTCTGGACTCGCACAATGTGTCCTCGACACACCACTCTAAATTCTTGTCTCTTCACGGGTGGATTTATTACTACGAGACTTTGTGATTTCATGGTTGATGCTGGCGAGGGTAATGTAACCGAGAGGGTCTTGCGTATCTTTGTCTTGCACTTTAAGCGCGGGGGCATTGGTTTCGAGGAGTTTCAACATGGCGGTGAGAAGGGTAGCATCCGAAGCACATGTTGGAATATCTCCCCAATGCGCCGAAGATACCACCTCCGGCTCTCTATCCAGGGCATCAGAAACAGGCAGGTATTCGATCTGGCGTAAGATACTATCGGCCCCTACCAGCTTGCTGACGTAGTCATTGGCCGGATTTGAAAGCAGTTCGACGGTGGTTCCAATTTGCTGGAGCTTGCCTTCGTGCAGCACCGCGATCTGGTCTCCCAGCTTAAACGCCTCTTCCATGTCATGCGAGACAAATACGATGGTCTTGCGCACATCTTGCTGGATGCGCAACAATTCGTCCTGCATGCGAGCGCGGGTAATCGCATCGAGCGCGCCAAACGGCTCATCCATCAAGAGAATAGCAGGATCGGTCGTCAGGGCGCGCGCCAGGCCCACGCGCTGCTGTTGCCCGCCTGAGAGCTGGCGCGGGAAACGCTTGCGGTACTGGTCGGGAGGCAGGCCCACCAGGTCCAGCAGTTCATCTACTCGTGAAGCGAGACGCTCCTTTGACCAGCCGCCAGCGATCTCGGCTGTCACTCGCACGTTCTCCGCGATATTCATATGCGGAAAGAGGCCCACCTGTTGGATGACGTAGCCAATGCTCCTGCGCAGCAAGGTTGGATTTTCTTGCAGGATGTTGCGGCCATCGATCAGAATCTCGCCCGAAGTCGGTTCTATCAGGCGATTGACCATGCGTAACAGCGTTGTTTTGCCAGAGCCAGAGGTACCCACCAGCATGCACGTCTTCCCTTTATCCACTTCGAACGTGACGGCATTGACTGCCGGGGACTGAGTACCGGGAAACTGCTTGGTGATCTCGTTGAACGCGATGGTTGCCATTTGGCCGGCCTCCTTATTTCAGGTCGCTACTACATACTACGTCAGCAAAGTGGTCAAATTTAGCAAAAAAAGCATCCCAATGAAAAGTCTTAACCAGTGTATCTTATAGAATATGCAGAACGTAAGTCAAGTGGTTTTCATTTCGAGCAGGGTTCGCAGGGATGGCAAGAATCCTCTTCCTATTCCTGGGAGAAGAAGATACTTTTTACCTCGGTATAGAGTTGGGCGGCGTGCATGCCCATCTCGCGCCCGATGCCGCTGCGTTTATAGCCGCCAAAAGGTGCCTCTGTATGCACGCTGTGGCTGGAATTGACGGAGATCACCCCGGCGCGTATGCCCCTGGAGACACGCAATGCGCGCCCCACATCGCGCGTCCACACCGAGCCGGCCAGTCCATAGGGCGTATCATTGGCCAGCCGCAGCGCCTCTTCCTCGCTGTCGAATGGGATGGCGCACACCACCGGCCCGAAAATCTCGTCCTGCGCGACGCGCATAGTATTTTTGACGTGGCTGAGTACAGCAGGCCGTAAGTAAAAACCCTCCTCGCCGCCGGCTATGGCTGGCACGCTTCCACCGCCATCAAGCAGCGTCGCGCCCTCCTGCTGGCCGAGCGCGATGTAATCGAGCGAAAGCTGGCGCTGACCGGCGGAAATAAGCGGGCCAAGCTCGGTCTTTTCGTCGAGCGGCTGGCCTACTTGCAGCGCAGTCGCGCGCCGGGAGAAGCGTTCGACGAACTCATCGTATACTGAACGCTCAACGAGCAGGCGCGAGCGGGCGCAGCAGTCCTGGCCGGTGTTGCCAAAGACCGAGAATACCGATGATTCTACACAGCGATCCATCTCGGCATCGGCGAAGACCACGTTGGCCGCTTTGCCTCCCAGTTCAAGGGAGACGCGCGTAATGTTGTCGGCGCACAGGCGCATGATCTGCGCGCCAACTTCGGTCGAGCCAGTGAAAGAAACTTTCGCTACCAGGGGATGTTGCGCCAGGGCGTTGCCGACTGACGAACCAGGGCCGGGTAGCACCGAGATAACGCCGGGCGGCAAACCCGCCTCCATCAAAATGTCGGCCAGCATGAGCACAGAGAGCGGCGTCAAGCGGGCAGGCTTGACGACTATGGTATTGCCGCATGCCAGCGCCGGGGCGATCTTCCACGAGGCGATGACGAGCGGGAAATTCCAGGGCGTTATGAGGGCGCACACGCCGACCGGTTCGCGCAGCGTCACTTCTAACCCGGCATCCTGCACCGGAATGGTCTCGCCAAATATCTTGTTGGCGGCACCGCCCCAGTATTCCAGCACCGCCGCTACCAGCGAAATCTCGCCGCGCGCATCGCGTATGGGCTTGCCCGCGTTGCGCGCCTCGACAACGGCGAGCGCTTCTAAACGCTGGCGCACGAGGGTCGCAGCCTGGAGTAGTATGCGACCGCGCTCCGTGGCGCTCATACGAGGCCACCTGCCCTGCTCGAAGGCGCGGTACGCCACCTGCACGGCCCGTTCCGCATCGGCAGCGCTGGCCTGGGCCACCTCGGCAAAAGGCTTGCCCGTTGCGGGTTCGATGACAGCAAATGTTTTGCCGTCCAGGGCGGCGGCACGCTCACCGCCAAGCACTAAGCGTTCAATATTCATGATGCCTCCTTTATACCTATATTAAAGCATGCCATACCATAACCACAATGTATGATACACACAGGACTAATGCAAAGACACATGCACAATACAGCAAATCCTTCGCCAAGTTATGAGGAAGTTCCGCCAAGTGAAAATATTTTGACAGACAAATAAATACATGGTACTCTTGACGATAATAAAGCACGACAATACTTTCCAATATGTTTCCTCAGTTATCGACTTTTGTGTTCTAACCGCTAAAGTCAGACACGTTGTTGGAGAAGAAAGTAACATGACAGAGCCTGTTGATCTTTCCTCGAGAGAAGCTATACGCCGGCGAGTCTGGGCCGACCTTCGACACGTTGCCCGTCCAGATTCGCGCTTCCACTGGGACTTCACGGAATTTATTGCTGACTATGAAGGGTCCGAGGAAGGCGCGGAACGTATTCAATCTTTACCAGCTTGGCGCGAGAGCGACCTGATCTTCATTACGCCGGATAATAATCTGGAAGTGGTGCGGCGCAAGGCGATGGAGGATAAGAAACGTTTCGTTATGTCCACCTATGGCATCGCGCGCGGTTTCCTCTATATCGATCCCGCGTCTCTTCCGCCCGATTGTTATGGTTGGGCGGCGACGTTGGATGGCATGGATCGCTTCGCTCAGCCGGTCGGGCTGGCAGATCTCGCCGCGCTCGGCAAATTCAATCTGCTGGTGACGGGCGCATCTGCGGTCAGCACAAAGGGCATACGTTTTGGCAAGGGGCATGGATACTTTGACCTGGAATGGGCCATGTTCTCAGAGCTGCACTGTCTGACAGACAATCCTCTCGTAGTCTGCGCAGGGCACGATTGCCAGGTCATCGATATCGATCTGATTGGCTCAGAGTTTGACACACGCGTCGATCTTATCGTCACACCAACCCGCACTATTCCCATCCCCATGGAATACGGCCACCGGCCAGGGCACGTGGTCTGGGAGCGCCTTGAGCCAGGAATGGTAGAGCGTATTCCACCACTACAAGAGTTGCGCATGTTACAAGAGGAGAAGAGCAAATGAGTACCTTGCATGACACACAGGTTGGAGCAGTTGAACAACGTGGGATTGAACTTGTGCCGGAGAGCGAGCGTCATGGGCGGCCCCGCGACCTCTTCTTCATGTGGCTGGGTACGAATACCAACGTCTTCTACATCATCAACGGAGCGCTGCTTATTTCGCTGGGATTGAACTTCCTGCAAAGCCTGCTAATTATCCTGCTTGGCAATATCGTCGGATTCTTTCTACTCGGTCTCACCAGCCTCCAGGGGCCGCGTACTGGAACTGCAACCTTTACGATCAACCGCGCTGCTTTCGGCCCAAATGGGGGGCGTCTGCTGGCATTCTTTAACTGGCTCACGCTACTTGGATTCGAGGGATCAGGGGTAGCGCTGGCCGTCATCGCCTTACTCACCCTGGCACACTCGCTGGGCTGGTCTATTGCCGATGCCACCTGGTTCAAGGTAATCATCATACTGCTGGTGGCCGGGTTACAGGTATATATCCCGACACTGGGTCATGCTACGATCATGGTAGTGCAAAAAATCCTCGCCTGGGTTTTCGTAGTCTTCTTCCTCATTGTGACAATCATGATTGTGGGGAAGGCACAATTTAGCGGGGGTCAAACTGGTACTTTTGCTGTCATGACAGTCGGTTTTGCCTTGATGGTATCAGCCGGTGGCCTCTCCTGGGCTAATACGGGTAGCGATTACTCACGCTATCTCCCCGTGAAAGCTCGCCCCGGCGCGATCATCTGGTGGGCATCGCTAGGCGGCATGCTTCCGGCAATTATCCTGGAGATCGTGGGCGCGGCGGTGGCAGCGCAGTTACCAAGCGCATCCGATCCAATCTCCGGTTTACCATCGGCTCTCCCGGCGTGGTTCCTGTCGCCGTACTTACTCCTGTTGTTCTTCAACCTCTTAGCTGTGAACGCCATTGACCTGTACTCCTCCGGCCTGACGTTGCAAACCATCGGTCTATCGGTCAAACGGTGGCAGGCCACGGTCATCGACATGGTCATATGCACGGTGCTGGCAGCCATTGCCATTTTCAACTCCGATTTCAATTCGCTGTATGGTCAGTTCCTGTCATTGCTCATTATTTTCCTTGCACCCTGGTGCGCCATCTATCTTACCGATGCCTGGCTGCGCCGCAACAGCTACAACTCGGTTGGTCTGCTCACCCGCGTTGGCGGCCCTTACTGGTATCAGGGAGGCATCAACCCGGCTGGACTGCTTGCCATGCTTGGAGGTATGATCGCTTCAGCCCTGTGGTTGAACTCAACCCTGTTGCAAGGCCCCCTCTCACACCTGTTCGGCGGTTCCGACATGAGCATCTTCACCGGTTTTATAGTCGGCGGTGTACTCTACTGGATTCTCGCGCGCGCATTCATGCCACGAGCGTTTCCCGCTATACAGGGAGAAAAGGATGCTTAAACAGCATACATGTGTAGGGACGCGATGAACCCCGCCCCGTTCCTACACATATTACAGCGTCGTCCAGCCGGCGATCTCCAATTCGGTGCCGTCGCTAATTGAGGCTATGGTGTGGGATGCGCCGCCGCTCATGGAGCCGTATAAAAGTGTATAGCTGGTGTTTGAACCTTGCGAGCCGATTTCTGCCAGCGCGTAGAGATTGCCATCGCGCGACACATTGGACCAGTAGTACTGGGAGTAGTTATTCAATGCGCATATCAGCCCATTGCCAGCCGCTACGAGGCGAATAGCGGAATTCGAGCCGTTGGTGGCGATTTTGTAGAGGCCGTCATTGCTATGATCACCGTTGACCCCCAGGCCGGAATTTGAGGCCGTCGCCAGTAAAAAGGCATTCGTGTTATCAAAGACGCGCACCACGTTGATCGCCAGGGTTGTGCTGCTGAAGACGGAAGCGGCGGGCGCGCTGCCCGTGGTTTGCTGCACTTCCAGCGTGCTGGAACCCTCCGGTTGACCGGGCAGGCACTGGTTGATGAATACCGTTTTGCCATCGAAACTGCTATCAAAATTCCAGCAAGGGGTGGCGCTGCCGACCGTCGCGAGCTGCTGGAGATCGCTGCTGTGCTGGTTGGGGCCTTTCGTGGTATCGAGAATATAGATGTTCTGCGCGGGAGCATCGGAGTTTGGCGTATAGCCAACCAACAAGACGCGCGTGAAATCCAGCCACGTGCGCGGGAGATAGGCCAGGCCTGATGCAGGCGGCGTCAGTTCGGTCAGCAGCGAACCGCTGCCCACCACCAGCAGGTAAATGGTTGCTCCGCCACTGGCAGGTGAGACATCAAAGACGATCAGCTTCTGATCGACCGACCACTGCGGACTGCTGATGTGACTACCACCTGGCGCGCAGGCGAGCGTTTGTAAGCCCAGCCCATCCATGCGCACGACCGCCAGTTTGACCTGTCCAGCGGCTTCATAAGTGAAGAGAATCCACTGACCGTCGCTCGAAAGTTGGGCGTTGTCAATACGCGTTGCGGGCATCTTCAATATCTCTGTTTTGGCACCTGTAATCGTATCGAAACGTTTAAGTGTGCCAAAAGTGGGCGTAGCGCCTTGAAATTCATTGACAAAGTACACGATATTCGGATCAGTTCCCGGCGACATCGGCGTTAAGACGGGCGCGCGTCCTGTGCCATTGGCCGGACATGCCGTAATAGTCGGTAGCGCGGTCGAGACAGCCGTCAAACCGGGCGAACCGCCTTTAACAACGAGGGAAGGAGTCAGCCCTACACGTGGCCCGAACAACTGCTGCCTGAGAGACGTTAGTGTCACTGCCAGCACAAGACCCGCGATGATAAAGAGCGAAATCGCCGCCAGCAGCAGAGGCAGGCGGCTCGAGCGCTTCTGCACGAGAGGCGGGGCGGGTAGATTGGCACCTGACGCTGGTGAAGCCCGGTAGTTCTGATGCGCAGGCGTAATAGGCGCGGGTATTGGCATTGCCGCGCCGCTACCTGCATTATGAGGTTGTCCAGGGTTGGTGATAGGCCCCGATTGTGTCTGCGCCTGCGCGAACTGCGTTGGCTCCAGCTGCGCTCCGCTATTAGCTTGCGGTGGATAACCTGAGAGGCCCGGGTACGAGTTTGGGTTGCCGGGCGCGCTCAGGGGAGAAGGTAGTGGCCAGTTCGCCGCCAGCGTGGGAGCGACCTGTTCGGGATTAGTAGCCATGCCGGGCGAACCCGCCCGCATCAGCGCCTGCAAGAAATCGGCAGGACGTTGATAGCGTCTGGCCGGGTCCTTTTCCAGCGCGCGCAGCACCGCGGCCTCCAACTGGGGCGAAATATACTGGTTGATCTCGCGTAGAGGGCGCGGCTGCTCGTTCACCTGCTGCATGAGTACGCTCAAAACGTTGCTAGAGCTAAACGGGCGTTGGCCACACAACATTTCGTACAACACGATGCCAACGGAATAGATATCGCTGACAGGCGTGGCCTTGCCCTGTATTTGTTCGGGCGACATATACTCCGGCGTTCCTGTCACGGCTGGCCCTGTCTCGCTGGCCGTGTGCAGCGCGTTATTCTCCCCGTCGGGCGCGAACACCTTCACCAGGCCGAAATCAGCCAGCACCAGGCTTCCATCCACCTTGAACAACATGTTGGCGGGTTTGATATCGCGATGAATCAGACCGCGCTCGGCCGCGTATTGCAGGGCGTTCAGGATGGGGACAGCCAGGCGCAGCACTTCAACGGGAGGCAGCGCTTTACGCTTTTGCAGCAGTTCTTTCAACGTGCCGCCGGCTAAATAAGGCGTTATCAGGTAGGCGAAGCCGTCCTGCTGACCATATTCAAAGACGGGCAAAATATTGGGGTGATCGAGCTTCGCCAGCACGCGCGCTTCACGTTCAAAACGCTTCAGAAAATCTCTGGTTTCGCCAGGGCGCGGCCAGAAGACCTTGACCGCTACCTCGCGCCCCAGATTGATGTCTTCCGCCAGAAAGACGGTCGCCATGCCACCGTAGCCGATCTGCTTCATGATGCGGTAATGTCCCAGTAGCTGACCGACCAGGCTTTCTGGTTGCTGCATGTTATTGTCACACTCCCCTGAACATTTTTTAGCCTGACGCCCGCAAGGGGCGTCACTACATGTGGGCTTTCCCCGCCCCATCAAGTTTGACAGTCCTTTAGAGCATTAACGCCGCAATCTCCGTTTCTTAGAGCATAGCATGTATCTCATGCGTGGTAAAGTCTATTATCCTACATGGTTGTCCAGCCCACCAGGTTTAATGCGGTGCCATCAGCTAGCGAGGCGAAAGCCGTCGGTGCCGGACCTCCATTGAGCGAACCATATAGCAGTGAGACTGAATTGTTTCCCTGTGTGCCGTTTTGTTGAAAGGCAAACATGCTGCTATCACGTGACACGTTGGACCAGGGAAACTGAGAAAAGTAGTTCAGTTCGCTCCACTGGTTGGCATTATCGGTAGACATGCGCCTTGGATCGGAGCCATCCGTATTGATTGCCCACAGACCATTGTCGCTTTGATCTACATGCTGGTTCGTAAACGAGGCATTGTGGATTACCATGAGCAGGGTATGCGCTGTGACAGCGCGCACCGTAGTGGTGTCATTCTGAGGGCTGTCGAAAATGGTTGTTTCCGGCCCACCAGTAGCCGACTGCACCGTAATCTTTCCGGGTGGTACACATCCTCCCTGCGTACAGTAGCCATAATCGACGAACAGGTGAGAGCCATCATAGCTGCTATCGAAATCTCCGAATGTTTTGTTAGAGACGACGGTGATCAGGTCACTCATCTGCTGATTCGGCCCTTTGCTCGTATCGAGAATGTAGATGTTATTAGGCGGCTGATCTATCGGAACGCTCGTCAGGTAGAGACGCGTATTATCGAGCCACGTGCGCAGAACAACGCCGTTACTAAAGTTACTGGTTGTCAGGTACTTAGTCAGGGTGCCGCTGGTCACGTCCAGAACGTCCAGGCTATCCTGACCATTTGCAGAGGTAGCAAAGGCGATATGCTTTTGATCGGTTGACCACTGCGGGTTGGGCAAATACCCGCAATAGAGCGTTTGCAATCCCTGGCCATCCAGGCGGATCATTTGCAACTTTTGTGGAGTGGGAATATTCGCGCTCCTAGAAACGAAGAGAATCCACTGTCCATCAGCCGAAAGCTGGGCAGAGTCGATTGTGCCTGGCAGCGTGACGATCACGGTTTTATTGCCGGTGGTCACATTGTAGCGTGTTAACGTGCCAAATGTAGGCACCTGCTTCTTGTACTGGTTGACGATATACACGATGTTGGCGTGGCTTCCTAGCGCCAGGGGAGCCATCACCGCCGCGCGTGCCGTACCATTGGCCGGGCAACTGGTCAGCGTTGGCGGCACCGGCGCGGTGGTGATCGTCTGTGTGACGACAGGCGTTTTGTTGGCAGTAGTGGGCGTTAGCGTCGCTCCGGCAGGCGTCGTGCTGGTGGGCGTTAGATTATTGGCAACCGGCGTCGAGCCACAGGCAACAAACAAAAAAGACAGACACACACTTACACATCCAATAATAAATTGAGCGATATAATGCTTTTTCATACTTCTTCTCCGTGATTTCAGAACATCCATAGTCCCTGTATACATGGTAGGTGAAATTCGGGTGAAGAGATAGGTGCGTACTCACAGAAAGAAAGTTGATTGGTTCACAAAAACCGCTTACGTAGCAAAATGGGGAAATAGGTTCTCCGTCGTTCCGGGTGATTTGTAGGGACGCGATCAATCGCGTCCGCCCACGCCAACACTCGCCAACATGGACGCGATCAATCGCGTCCCTACACATGTGCGTCCTTTTTCACCCGTCAGGATGCAGACCCGAAACTTCGATCAATACCCTACATGACGCCAATCACGATGGCGCTGACATTGCCTTCTCCGCCTGCCAGGTTAGCTTCGTCGACGAGGGTGCGAGCCATTTTCTGGGGATCAATCGCCTGCGCAACGCCCTTTGCCAGCAATTCTTGCAGGCGTTCGTCGCGCAGCATATGCCACAGTCCGTCGGTGCAGAGCAATAACAGGTCGTTGGCTGCCACGGGGAATTGGAAACAATCGATTTGCACCTGGTGGGCCTGTCCAAGATAACGATACAGCTTCTTACCCTTTGGACTGGTGTAGATATCTTCCGGTTTGAAAACGCCAGCTTCCACCAGACCCGCTCCAACAGTATGGTCGGTGGTAATGCGCCTGAGTCCTTTGCCCGGACTGAAGTGATAAGCCCTGCTATCTCCAACGCTCGCGGCATACAGGCGGCGTTTGTAAACCAGCGCGAGAGTCAGCGTGCTGGCCATATTGGTATCATAATCGGCGTTGCAGTGATAAATCACCTGGTTGGCGCGGCGCACCGCCTCGCGCAGCCATTGCTCAACAATTTCATCAGACGCGCTGGCAGGGTTGCCGGTTGGCGAAATACCACGCCCGATAGATGAACCGGGACCAGGCGATAATGTCGAAGAAGAGGGCAGAGGCGTTGCCAGCAGTGGCAAAAGCACATCGGTAATTGTTTCGATGCCCAGGCGACTGGCCTCGTGTCCGCCCGCCGACTTGCCCAGCGGCCCGCGCAGCCCATCGGCTACGGCAAACAGTCCGAACGGGCGCGGCGGCGGCGCGAGGTTGGCGCATAACCCCTGCACGATCAGCAACATATCCTCGTTTTCTTCCGCCACGTAGCGCCGCCCCGTATCGCTGACATACCCTACCTGGCAAACGTCAGTCACTAGAGGCGAGGTATCATCCAGGCGATGCCCGCAGCGGCGGCAGAAACGCGAGCTACTGCGGTTTTCCTGCCCGCACGCGCTGCATGGATTCTCTGGAATGATAGTGCGCACGATGGCGTTGGCATTCCACGACGCCACCGTCGCCGTTGGCGTATGCGCTTTAGCTGATGATTTGAGGGCGGCATTGATGGCATCGGCGAACTCGCGCGCTGTGCCAAAGCGTTTGGCGGGTTCGGTATCGGTCGCGCGCATGACAGCAGCATCGATGCCGGCATTCAGCAGCGGATTCAGCTCGCCCGGCAAAGGCAACGCGGCTGCGCGACTGCGCACGATGGCCTGGAATGGCAGCAGGCCCGTCAGCATTTGATAGGCGACCACGCCCATCGCGTAGATATCGCTGGCGGGTTCGGGATGGCCCAGGCCCTGTTCGGGAGCAGTGTAGTGCTCGGTACCTAACGCGAAACCGCCCTGTGTCAGCGGGCGTTCCTTCTCCATGGCGCGCGCGATGCCAAAATCGGTGATCATCAGGCGTCCATCGTCCTGGTGAATGAGCAGATTAGAGGGCTTGATATCGCGATGAATAACGCGCTGCGGGTGCGCGTGAATGGCATCGATGGCATCGGCCAGTTCGTTTATATAACGCTGCGCCAGGGATAGAGGCAGGGGCTGCTCCGCCTTCAGCAGACTCTTCAATGTGCCGCCGATAATTAACGGCATTACCAGGTAAAGCAAAGCACCATCCTGCCCAAAGTTGAGCACAGGCACAATATTTTTATGCTGGAGCTGGTGAGCGTAGCGCGCTTCGCGCCTGAATCGCTCAACGGCTGTTGCCTCGTCGATACTCTTGTTGGTCGTCGTGATAACCTTGAGCGCCACCTGCTGCACTTCGAATGTATCGCTGGCTCGATAGACAGCACCCATACCACCCAGGCCGATCAGCGTTTCAATGCGATAGCGACCTGCAATTAGCGCGTCGGGCAACAGGCACTGGCAGAATGGGTTGCTGCACTTGAACGTCCCAGGCGGGTAATCGGTACGACAGCGGGGATTCTGGCAACGAGGCATCACAATTCCTTCATCACGAACAATCTTAGATGGTGTGGCAATTTTGCCTGTTCACATTGTAGAGTCATGATTTAGCTCTGTCAATAATAAATAGGCTACGGGTCTGCATCCTTGCGGGTGAAAAAGGATGCCCATGTGTAGGGACGCGATCAATCGCGTCCCTGTCCCAGGCCCATAGGCGTCGATGGGGACGCGATCAATCGCGTCCCTACACATCACCCGGAAGGACGAAGAACATTATATGCTAAGAGCATAGGCCGGGAGAAATATATGCTTTCGGCATGTTTTTTGCATTGTAAGTTATGCCGAAAGTAGGTATCGTTTTCTATAACACAGGACTAATACAACGAGAAAGGGAATATATGCTATGCGCGTTCTCGTCATTGGTGGCACTAACTTTATGGGGCCGTTGGTCGTGCAAACTCTGCATGCACAGGGTCACGATGTGACGGTTTTCCATCGCGGCAAGACAACGACTGATCTACCGCAAGGAGTGCGGGAAATATTTGGCGACCGTCATCCCCTGGCCAATGTTGCCAGCGGAATACAAAAGGCTGAACCCGACATTGTACTGGATATGATCCCTGCATTGGAGCAAGACGCGTGGGACATCATGCACACATTCAGGGGTATCGCGCGCCGCGTCGTTGCCATTAGCAGCCAGGATGTCTACCGTGCTTTCGGACGGGTCAATCTGAAAGAGTCCGGGCCGGTCGATCTATCGCTCATCACTGAAGATTCTCCTCTACGCGAAAACCTGTATCCCTATCGCAGCGATCCGCGCAGAGCGGAGGATGATCCTTTGAAATGGCAGGATGATTACGACAAAATACTGGTTGAACGCATCGTAATGAGCGATCCCGACCTTCCCGGTACTATCCTGCGCCTGCCGATGGTCTATGGGCCGGGTGATTACCAGCACCGCATGTTCGCCTATCTGAAACGCATGGATGACCAGCGCCCGGCAATCCTGCTAGATGAAAGCGAGGCGAAGTGGAAATGGACGCACGGCTACGTTGAGAATGTTGCCGCTGCAATCGCGCTGGCCGTAACTGACGAACGCGCGGCAGGCCGCATCTACAATGTTGGTGAGCCTTTCACATTCAGCATGGCCACATGGGTTGATAAAATTGGAGCAGTGGCTGGATGGCAGGGGCGCATCGTGCGCGTTCCACAGGGACATTTGCCAGAACCGTTGAGATGGGGCATCAATGCCGAACAACATATCGTGGTCGATTCGAGCCGCATACGCCGGGAACTGGGATATTGCGAGCGCGTGGACATTGACGAGGCGATCAGGCGCACGGTGGACTGGGAACGGGCGCATCACCCCGCGAAAGTGGACGAGAAGGATTTTGATTATGCAGTGGAGGATGAATTTTTATAGAGCTTGCGCAATTATCGAGGCTTGACACCCCAGGCAGTCAGTCCAAATGAGATGCTAGTGAAATCTTCGCTCATCACTTCATAGAGCATCTGCTGGTACTGCTGATCGTATTGTTGGAATTAGAGAGCTTGTTGACCATACCAGTTTCCTTTCATGCTTCCCTGCCATCTTTTGTTAATGATTGGTTACTTTGACCTCTGCGTGCGCTAACATGGGAGCCGCATACCATTCACCGGTGAGACGGAAGATACCCTGCCGGATCAGCAGATCATCTTCTCGCCGGATGGGAAGAGCGCGCATCACGCGCCAGACGGTCATGTAACGTACCCCTGCCGTCAGTGCCACATCTAGTGGCGAGAGATTGTGCTTTTGCAGATACAATTGGAAGACGATACCACTGAGCGGTAGTGTGGCCGACTCATTGCTGGCGAGGCGTTCGCGCATCACTCGCATTCCTCCAGTGTTTCAACCAGCAACTTTGCGGCTTGCTGTTCGCCGACCAGTTTTTTCAATGCTTCGTGATGAGCGCCAATTTGCTCCATTTTGGCGGTAATGAACTCGTGCCTGGCTGTGCCGAGGGCCAGCCCGTACAAGCCGCGCTGCGCCGCTTCGTACTCCAGTTCGATCTGTCGCCTGATACGCACGACTTCGTTTTTCGATTCTGTTTCGCTCATAAATCTTTCC
>DATLSI010000101.1:0-16076 GCA_035534255.1 Ktedonobacteraceae bacterium
GCCGCCATGAGTTTTCTTATTGCGCTGCTCTTCTTGAGCGCGTACCTCAATCACCTGACATCTCTCAACGGCACAATCCTGCAGGTGGGCGTGCTTATCTTCGCGGTTATGGGCGTCTTCTTGCTTTTGCGCGGTGGCAGCGCCGGGTACAAAAGATCGCTCACTACCCCCACCCCATTTGAACAGGAAAACGAACACACTGGGGACGAAAGCGAGGGCGAAGACAGCGAACAGCCTGCTTTGACGCCTTTCGAGTTGCTTGTGCAGGAGGCGCTGGCTGCTATCCCGGAGGAGTTTCAGGGGCGTATGGATAATGTGTTTGTGCAGGTGCAGTACGAACCCGCGCGAGAGGTATTGCGACGGGTTGGCAGCAAAGAGGGTTATACGCTGCTCGGCCTTTATGAAGGCGTTCCGCTGACTGCCTATGGTCGCGGCTATAGCGCGCATCCAGAGACTATCACAATTTACCAGCGCACCATCGAACGCTATTGTCATGGAGACCCAGACCGTATTCGCGAGCAGGTGTTGCACACGGTACTGCACGAAGTTGCGCATCATTTCGGCATCGATCACGATGAGATGCCCATCTGGATCAAGTAACTTTTTGGTAAAAATGTTCGTAAAAAGATTGACATATCCTCGGCGGGCTTGTACACTTGCGATAGAAGAAAAACGTGGGGTTGGAGAAACCTTGCATCGGCGAGCTGGACTGTTCAGGCGAAGCGAAAGGACAATGGAGATGGCCCGGCACATTGAAGACGAGGTGGCATACTACTACGATTCCCACTCCACCGAGGAGGACCTGATGGGGGAGACGGCCTTCCATGCTGCGCTGGTGCGCTATCTCGTTGACGTGCTGACCTGCTTGTTTCAGGGACGGGTGTGCGCCATTTACGAGAACCTCAATATGTACCAGACCGCCAATCCGAAGGAGTATCCCATGGCTCCTGATGTGGAGGTCATCCAGGGGGTGGCGTACCAGCCGACCATCAGGAGTTGGCGCGTCGGCAAGAGCGGACCTGCGCCGCAGGTGGTCTTCGAGATTGCCTCGGAAGAGACCTGGAAGAAGGACCTGGAGGAGAAACCGTCGCGCTACGGGCGGATGGGAGTGCAAGAGTACTTTGCCTATGATCCGCATGACCCCCCGCTGCCACGCAGCGCGAACCAGCGTTTGTTTGGCTGGCGATTGGACCGGAACAGCCAGACTATGCAAGCAATGCCGGTGGGTGCGGGTGGGTCGCTGTGGAGTGCCTGCCTGGAGAGCTGGTTGGTGCCTGATGGGCCTACCCTGCGTCTCTATGACCAGAACGGTCAGATTAGACTTACCCCGCTCGAAGCTGAGGCGCAACGCGCACAGATGGAAGCCAGACGAGCACTATTGTTGGCTGAAAAGTTGCGCTCGCTGGGAGTTGATCCCGACCAGATTTTGTAATTGGTCTATCATTTGTAAGTTTGTAGTAGAAAAAGAAGAGGGACACTACGAAAGCGTTCCTCTTCTTTTTCTTTCCCAGATCACTTCACCAGAAAAGCCAGCAGGTTGGCTGCCGGGCCTGTCAATTGCAGGACTAGCGAGGCCGCGAAGGTAATCACGACCAGGGCCGCCGTTGTCAGGGCGATGGATGAACTGAGGCCGATGGGAGTAGTCAGGTGGTCGTCCTTGAGAGGTGCGTCAAAGTACATGGCTTTGACGATGCGTCCGTAGTAGACTAGCGAGACGGCGGTATTCAGCAAGGCGATGACTACCAGCCAGGATAGGCCCTCGCCCCAGGCAGTTGTGAAGATAAAGACTTTACTGATGAAACCCGCCATAGGTGGGATGCCGCCCAGCGAGAGCAGGCACAGGGCTGTTCCGGCGCTCAGCAGAGGAGCGCGTTTGGCAAGTCCTTTGAAATCGTCGATCTTTTCGCCACCCGTGGCGTTAGCCAGGGCGATGATGCCGGAGAACGCGCCCAGATTGGTGATGACGTAGACGAGGATGAAGAACAGCACTGCCGAGTCGCCGTCGGAGTGTTTGCCGACAATGCTGGCGAGCATACCGACCAGGATGTAGCCCGCCTGCGCGATGCTGGAATAGGCCATCATGCGCTTGACATTGGTCTGCACCGCTGCCACGAGATTGCCCAACGTCATGGTTGAGATGGCAATGATGGCGATGATGATGGTGAGTGAGGTCAGGTTGACCTGGCCCAATCCGCCGCTCATGAAGACGCGAATCAGCGCGGCAAACCCGGCGGCTTTTGAGGCGACTGAGAAGTAAGCGGTGGCCGGCGTGGGAGAACCTTCGTAGATGTCGGGTGCCCACATGTGGAATGGTACAGCAGAAATCTTGAAGCCGAAACCAGCCAGGATCAGCAGGTCGGCGATCAAAATCATGGCGTTACCATCATGGATACCTGTCATCACCGATTTGGCGATGCCTGCCAGGTCGGTCGTGCCTGTCAGTCCATAGAGCAGGGCGAAACCGTAGAGCAGGATGGCAGAGGACATCGCGCCCAGCAGGACGTATTTTACGGCTGCCTCGGCTGAACGCTCGCCGGTGCGCAGCAGGCCAGCCATGACGTACAGGGGGATGCTGGTGAGTTCGAGGGAGATATAAATAGAGATCAGTTCATTGGTGCTGGCCATGAACATCGCGCCGGTGGCAGAGAAAAGCATCAGCGTGTAGAACTCGCCATCGGCCCTGACGTATTTGCCCACATAACTATAAGATGCCATCAACAAAATGGCGACGATCATAATGAAGAGGATCTCAAAAAAGACGGCGTAGGGATCGATTACCAGCATGCCAGAAAAAGCATATTGCGGTTTGGACAAGAAACCCGGCGTCACTGCCTGCGCGATGGCGAAGCCAAGCGGCACAATCAGCCCGACCAGCGCAACAGTGACAGTGACGATGCGACGTTTGACGAAGAGGTCAACCATCATCACTACCAGCGCAAGGATAGCCATACTGGCTTCCGGCGCGAGCAGATAGAGATCAAATATTTGAAACATATAATGACTCCTTGCGTCGCCGGGCGACCGCGATGGTCGCCCTTACATTTAATGTAAACCTACGGTCGTGGCTACATGGAGTATGCCAGACAGGGCAGGTGTAATCAAGTTGATCAGGAAATTTGGAAAGATGCCGACAAACACGATCACTACTGCCAGCGAGACAAGCGGCAGCGCCTCGCGCCAGTTGGCATCGAGTAGCTGGTTCCACTTCGTGTTAAATGGCCCGTAGAAGACACGTTTGAGCATCCAGAGCAGGTAACTGGCGGTCAGGATCATGGTAAAGACCGAGACGATAGTGACCACCGTCCAGACCTGGTAGCTGGAAGTAAAAGTGATGTATTCGGCGACGAAGCCTGCCAGTCCGGGAAGGCCAAGAGAGGCCAGGCCAGCGAAGGTAAAGAGCGTCGCCAGCAAGGGCATCTTCTTGGCTATGCCGCCAAAGACGGCGATTTCGCGCGTGTGCGCGTGGTCGGAGATGACGCCGACCGAGAAGAACAGCATGCCGGTGATAATTCCGTGGCTGAACATCTGCACCGTCGCGCCGGTCAGCGCGGCCTGGCGGAAGGCCATGTCGCCGAAACCCGCCGCGGCAGCCGCCACGCCGAGCAGCACGATACCCATGTGGCTGACGCTGGAATAGGCGATCAGCTTCTTCATATCCTTCTGCACCAGGCAGATACCCGCGCCGTAGAGGATGTTGATGGCGGCCAGCACAGCCAGCCAGGGCGCGAACTCGCGGATGCCGCCCGGCAGCAGCGTGAAGCAGATGCGGATCAGGCCATACGCGCCCATCTTCAGCAGCACACCCGCCAGGATCACGCTGACCTCGGTGGGCGCGTCAGTATGCGCGTCGGGCAGCCAGGTATGAAAGGGGAACATGGGTATCTTGATGGCGAAGGCCAGGAAGATGAGCAAAAAGGTCAGCAGTTGCCAGCTCCAGCCGAAGATGGGACTGATGCCGCTCAAGAAATGCGTGGAGAAGTACTGCATGCTGGCAGTGTTGCCGCCCAGTTTGAAGTACAGCAGCAGGATACCCGCCAGCATAAAGATACTGCCGAAAAACGTGTAGAGCAGGAACTTCCAGGCCGAGTAGATGCGTCCGGGCATGCCATGCTTCATGGTGTCGTAGCCCCAGATGCCGATCAAAAGAAACATGGGAGCCAGTTCGACTTCCCAGAAGAAGAAGAAGAGCAGCAGGTCGAGCGACATGAAGACGCCCATAACACCAGTTTCGAGCAGCAGCAGCAGGGCCATGTATTCTTTGACGCGCGGCTTTTCCCAGCCGCCGATGATTGCAAGCATGGTGAGCAGCGCGTTGAGTATAACCATCGGCAGGCTCAGGCCATCGACGCCCAGGAAGTAATCGATGTTGAACTGCACACTGCTGGCTTTGAAGCTGATCCAGCCGAGGTGGATGGAGTCAGCCGGGTGGTTCAGATCACCGAAATTGTAGCCGTTGACGGCGATGCGAAAAAATATCACCATCGAAAGGACGAAGGTAGCGACTGCGAAGAGTAAAGCCAGCCAGCGACCCACCTTCGCGGGCGTCGCCAGCACCGCGACCGCGCCAAGTACAGGCAGCAACAATATCCATGTAAGATCACTTGAAAATATCATAACTTATTCCTCATCGACGCTGTAGGGACGCGATTTATCGCGTCCCTACGACGCCTCTGTTATTTGACGAATATGACCAGGGCGAAGACCACGATTGCCAGCACCGCGATGCCGCCAAAGAAACCAATCATATAGGATTGCACTTTGCCTGTTTCGACACGTCGCACGCCGCGCCCCAGTCCGGTAACTGCTCCTGCCACGCCGTTGACGATACCATCGACGACGTAAGTATCGAAGGCTGCCTCGATGTGCGAGATGCCAAAGACGACGTAGCGAATGAAGAGCGCGTACAGGTCATCGATATAGAACTTGCGCAGTGTGAGTTGATACAGGAAGCGCAGGACGGCGTTATTCTCCACCACGTCATGGATAGTAGCAAGATCAAAGCGTGTGTAGAGAACATAAGCCCAGCCCAGACCAATGAAAGCAACCAGTACGCCTATCCAGGTGAGCGGATTGCTCAGCACCTCGCCGATATTGAGGGCCGGCGCGCCCGGCTGGACGTAGCTAAAGAAGCCTGTCCAGTAGCCCGCGATGATGGATGCAATAGCCAGCACGATCAGCGGAATGGTGATCGTCAGCGGCGCTTCGTGTGGTTCGCCTACTCCGCGATACGTGCCGCCCCACAGTCCGCCAAAGCCGCCGCCCTTGCCACCGAAAGCCAGGATGTAGGCGCGCAGCATGTAGAAAGCAGTCAGGCCGGCTGTGCCGAGGGTGATGATATACAGGCCATAATTCCCCTGGTCGAACGCCAATGCGATAATGTTATCTTTGCTATAAAAGCCTGAGAAGAACGGGAAGCCTGAAATGGTCAGCGTGGCAACCAGCCAGGTAATGGCGGTAATCGGCATGTACTTTGCCAGACCCCCCATCTTGCGCATATCCTGTGTCTCTTCGTGAGTTGCGTGGTGCAATGAATGAATCACGCTGCCCGCGCCCAGGAAGAGCAAGGCTTTGAAGAAGGCATGCGTGAAGAGGTGGAACATACCCGCGCCGCTCCCTATGTCGGTACCGGCTGCCACGCCGAGGCCAACAAACATATATCCCAACTGGCTGATGGTAGAGAAAGCCAGCACGCGTTTGAAGTCGGTCTGGGTCAATGCGGTGAGGGCCGCGTAAAGGGCGGTGATGCCGCCGACCCAGCCCACAACTCCCAGCGCAACGGGGGCCGCGGAGAAAAGTGGGTAGGTACGCGCGACCATGTAGACGCCAGCCGCGACCATGGTTGCCGCGTGGATCAGGGCGCTGACGGGTGTGGGGCCTTCCATAGCGGTTGGCAGCCAGACGGTCAGCGGCAGTTGAGCCGATTTGCCGATGGCACCACAGAAAATCAGGATCATGGCCACTGTCAGCAGTGTTGTGTTGCCGGCAAAGGCGTGTACCACTCCATGTGGATCGGTCTTCGATGAGAGCGTCAGGAAGTCGAAGGTGCCGGTAGTGGAAAACAGGATCATGATGCCGATGATAAAGCCAACGTCACCGACGCGGTTCGTGATGAATGCCTGGATAGCGGCGGTGGCCGGCGCGGGTCGATCCTGGTCGGGTTGGGCCTGCTTATTGATCCAGAAGCCGATCAGCAGATAGGAACTTAAGCCTACCAGTTCCCAACCAACGAAGATCACCAGGAAGTTCTGCGCGAAGACGATCACCAGCATGGAAAAGGTGAAGAGCGAGAGGTACGAGAAGAAACGCGCGTAGCCCGCCGAGTTTTCCATGTAGCCCTGCGAGTAAACCTGCACCAACAGGGAGATGGTCGTAACCACCACCATCATAGCGATTGCCAGGTTGTCGATGCGGAACGAGACCACGTAACTGGCGGTTCCCTGGTTTAGCCAGTCGTAGGAAAGCACGGTTATGCCGCCGGAAGGTAGAGCTGGAGCGATGCTGATGACGCCTGCCGTGTTGAGCAGCAGCAGCCATGAGTAGATGCAGGCCAGCGCGACGATCAGGATGCCGACATAGCCGCTTATCCTGGCACCGGTTGTCAGACGAGGAACTTTGGGGTCTTCGTCGTCACCTTCCCCGTGCTCGCCATGATCTTCGCCCTCCGAACCATGCTCTTCTTCATGTGTCGTTGTAGCTGCGACACGCGGGCGGCTAGCGAGGTCCCACATGCGCGTCCCGAAAATAATTACCGCGAAAGAAAACAGTGGCGAGAGTAAAATCAGCCACGAAGCTTGATAAAATGCCATTATTTGCTCACCACTTCATCAAATTGATCTCGCCAACATCGACCGTGCTGCGCTTGCGATAGATCGAGATAATCATCGCCAGAGCCACTGCTGCTTCCGCCGCGGCGACGGTGATGATAAAGATGGCGAAGATTTGCCCGGTCAGGTAGGTCGAGTAGGGTTTGACCTTGCTAAAGTAGGAAAAGCCGACCATCGTCACATTGACGGCGTTGAGCATGATTTCGATGCCCATCAGAACCGCGATGGCGTTGCGTTTCGCCAGCGCGCCATAGAGACCGATGCAGAAGAGCAGCGCGCCCAGCACCAGGAAATGGTTTAATGTCAGTCCCATGTGTCAGTCCTCCCTGCCAATCACTATCGCACCCACGATGGCTACGAGCAGCACCAGAGAAGCAATTTCGAAAGGAAGGACGTAGCTGTAACAGGTGGGGCTGTACAAGAGTTGGCCGATATATACGACGTTGTTTGGTGGCAGCGGGCAGGCTTGTGTGCCGTAGCCAGTTCCGCTGCCGCCCTGCGCGGTGG
Organism: Ktedonobacteraceae bacterium; assembly: GCA_035534255.1. GTDB lineage: Bacteria > Chloroflexota > Ktedonobacteria > Ktedonobacterales > Ktedonobacteraceae > CF-113. The sequence goes on from DATLSI010000101.1 coordinate 7,332, forward strand.
AATACGGGCTGAGCGTGGCCGCAAAAATAATCGCCGCTCCAATCAGTGTGCTGATGATTGCTGCTAACCACCACTGCTTGTTGCTGGGGTTGCTGTCGGTGCGCAGGTTGTTGGTGCGCGTCAGCATGAGCGCGAAGAGCACCAGAATGGTGACTGCTCCGGCGTAGATCAGTATCTGTACGATGGCGATAAATTCAGCATTGAGCAAAAGGTAAATACCAGCCGCCATCGCAAACAGCACGATCAGAGCCAGGGCGCTATGCACAATATTGCGCAAACTCACCACCAGCAGAGCAGAACCCACCAGGATGATAGCAATAATCCAGAATAGTATGGTACTTATAACCATAGAAAAGGAGACCTCCCGGAAAGTGATTCGATGCGTTTGTCTTCTCTGTTATATATGCTATATTTATTGTATCATGCAGGGCGTTGTGAAAGCACATATCCGACCTCGACCCTTGTGAGATTCTAACAGAATGCGCCATCTGTGACAAGAGCAACTGTAGGGACGCGATTTATCGCGTCCACATAAAAAGCGCATCCGGCATCATTGTCGCGCGAATAGATAAGACAATCGGCCTACCGCTTGTTTCATTTATATACACGAGCGTCTATACTAGTATGGATGCGACTAATCACGGTTTTACATGTTATAATCTAACAAAAGCCTGCATATATTGACACTGGATAAGGCAAAATAAGATACAATGAGTATTGTACAAACAACGAGTGAAGGGGTTCTTCCTGACTACGATGCTTGCCCCGGCTGCGGTGTGACTCTGCCTCACGGCGCGGTTTTCTGCGCTTCCTGCGGCGAACGGTTGGATAGGACGAAAGACCTGACTGCCTTATTAAAAGATGAACAGGATATCAGCTCTTGCTATCGCATTACGTCGCTGGTGCGCAGGCGTCCCTATGTCAATCTTTATCTCGCATTTGATACGCGGCCAACGGCGCGCGGGCGCATGGTCACGATGCGCGATATCGACTTAACCTCTCTCGAAGATGAACAGGCTCGCTTGCGCGTAATTGAACTGGTGCAGCAAGAGTATGATTTGCTGCGTCTCTGGCGACCGCCTCACGTTATGCCTGCCATTGATTTGCGCTATGCGCGCGGGCACCTTTATACGGTAGCAGGTTTCCCGCCTCAGACTGGAGCAGGCGAATCTGAAGAAGCCGGGTGGAACAGGGAGGTGGAGGAGAAGAAGGAAAATTGGCCGCGCCTCATGACGCTGCAGGATTATCTACAAAGTGGTCAGGGTCTGCCCGGTGAGAAGCGCGCGCTGCAAATGATGAGCTATCTGTGCGAGGCGGTGGACAATCTGCACCAGCATCAGGTGGTAATTGGCGATCTCGACCCTTATACAGTGATCCTGAATGGCGAAACGGTGGATGCTCAATCGGATCTGATGATTTCGTGGCTGCTGCCGGGCGCGCGCGCTATGCTGCCGCCGCCAAAATTGGCGACACCACCATTATCGTATTTTATCGCGCCGGAATCGCTGCATGGCAAGGCCGATGCGCGTTCGGATATCTACAGCCTGGGAGCTATTTTCTATTTACTGCTGACTGGCATGCCGCCAGAAGAGTCGGCCTTGCGCTATCGCACCCGTTTGCGAACACCCCTGGAAGCGCACGTCCGGATCGCTGCGAATGTAAGCGAGAGTGTGATGGGCGCGCTGGCTCTTGATCCGGCGGAACGTTTCCAGAGCGTCGCGGCCTTTAGCGAAGCGCTGCGCGATCCGCGCTACAGGCACCCGGTTTCACAGAGGAAGAGCGAAACATCAGGGGAGCAAGCGCCTGATGTTGAAACGGTGCGTATCGTACCCCTGTCGCACAGGGATGTGGCGCGCTGGCGAGCCGGTCGCCCTGGTTTTGATGTGCCTGAGACGCCTCCAATCGCCAGCAGCAAGCCGCCCGCGAGCGAAAAAGTTGATGATACGCGAGAAGAGGAGCAACAGGAGGAGGAAGAGGAGCGCCCACAGGCGCGGCAGGCCGCGCCTGTGCTTTCATTGATGAAGCGTGTGACGGGCGTACTGCCTGCCATTAAGCTGGACGCGTTCAAACCCAGGCCCGTGGTGCCGGTGACTCCTCATGTTCAAAAAACGGAGAACGGCGCGCGGCCTGCATCGCAAGGTGCAAATGCATGGTTTGAACGCATCAAACGTATGGTGTTGGGGCAGCAGCAGCATGCTATCGCGGCGGCGGCTATCATCGAAACGCCGCTGCGCGTACTGCCCGATCAGCAATACACTATTCGCCTGCACATCATGGGCAGAGATGATGACAGGCCGTCGAACAAAGCGCGCCAGGGGTTGAGCGCGCTTGTGCATGGCGATATTGCCTTGATCGAGGTGCGCTCGGTGCTACAACAGAGCTATGCCTATATTGTGCAGCAGGCGACTGTCATCATCCCAGCGCAGGGCTATGTGGCCGAAGTCACTATTCCCATGCAGCCGCTATCGAGCACGCCGACGGGACGGCGCGATCGTTTGCATATCTTTATGCTGGACGAGCAGCGCCATCCCTTATATGAAAAGCCCTTTGTGCTGGAAATCTTCGTGTCGCATCACGTCAAGCCCGGCGGCGAGGGACATCATGTATTGACGATTCCGGTGTAGGGGGTGTCCCTACTGTTCTGTCTCATGCGCCAAACATGAAAACCGTCCCGCCCATCATGGCATAGAGCAGTATCAGCAGTAGTCCCTCAAGCCAGACGAGTTCTCCATCACGCGTGATCTCGCTGAAAAGAAAAGTCGCCACTCCCAGCACGGCCAGTTCGACGATGCTGAATACCAGGTCAAGTCGTTGTGGGGCGAGTAGACTGACCAGCACCAGGATGGGCGCGATGAGCAGGGCAACCTGAATCGATGAACCGGCGGAAGCTGCCAGTACCATTTCCATACGTTTGTCGAGGGCCATCGAGATGGTGTTGAAATACTCAGGTACGCCGCCTATCAGTGGCACGAAAATCAGCCCGACGAAGGATGGATTCCAGCCAAGCGTTTTAGTGAGTGGTTCAATCGTTCCCACCAGAATCTCCGAAAGCACAGCTACACCCACGGTGACTACGGCCAGCACAAGTATGGAAAGCCAGAGATTGGATGGCGCTGGTTGCGCGGCTGCTGGCTGAATTTTAGCAATGTCGGCGATAGCGGGGGCTTGCGCGTCATGCTGGCCGGTTTCTTGTTTTACGATGGTGTGCAGGGTAGTGTCGATCTGACGCAGCAGGTCGGTTTTGCCACGCGCGCCGCTCTTCACAATGTGCTGCCTGTAGGTGAGCAGGCGCGCGATGGCGGCTCTGGAAGGCGCTCCAAGTACGATGCCGGGTTCGTCGGACCCATCCTCGGAGAACTTATCGCCCAGGCGAAAAACGCTGAAGAGGATAAACGCGCAATAACCGAGCAGCAGCACTACCGCGATTAAGTCTGACAGTACAACACCACGTTGGATGATCTGCGCCTGGTGATTGTGCGTGGCGAGCAGTTCGGCAAAGGTGGGCAGGACTAGCCCACCGATACACAGCGCAAATAAGGATGCGTACTGGCTGACCGGGCGTGTCTCAAAATGCAGGCGTCCATGCTTGATGGAGCCGATGCAGGTTGAGATGCCGAGCACGAGCAGGGCGTTGCCCAGAATTGAGCCGATAATCGAGGCGCGTACCACGTCCAGCAATCCCTGGCTGAGCGCGAAAATGCCGATAATCAGCTCTGTCGCGTTGCCGAACGTGGCGAAGAGCAGACCCCCGACGCGCTCGCCCGTATGTTCCGCGATTTGCTCGACGGATTGTCCAATCAAGGCCGCTAACGGTACGATGCCAAGAGCGGCAGCCAGAAAAAGCGGGATGGCAGGTACATGCAGGAACGCGAGCAGCGGTGCCAGAACAGCAAAAATAAGGAGAAAATATAACCAGCGCGGCATGAAAACCCCCTCTTATTTCCAGGGCAACTCTCGCGATTGCCCTCTCGTGCCTCATTGTAGCTTAATTGAATGTCCGCTATAATGTGCTTATTACATTATTTACGCCGTATGGCGGTAACAAAGGAGCACTGGTATGCCGGATCATCATAGCAACCTCAGTGGTAAGGATAATTCAGAAAGTACTACTGAGGAGTATACAGCATCTCATGAAGAAAATGTGGAACACGAAGAGTATAACAATCTTATTGCGAAAGTTTCGAGCAATTTTCTGGATCGCGGCGATGCAGTGATTTATGCCATCGTCGGTCTTTGCTTTCTGCTGGGTGGACTCGTCGCATTAGGCTACAGTTTCTGGGATTTCGTGAACAATATAACAGGCCATGTGACGCTTAGTCCCGCGTTTCTCGTGAGCGCTATCATCCAGTTTGTTTCTGATCTCTTGCTGGTTCTCATTATTATGGAAGTGCTTGGCACCGTCACGCATTATCTCCGATCGCATACCACCTCGCTGCGACCCTTCCTCTTCATCGGTATCGTATCTGCCACGCGTGGCATCCTGTCTCTTGGCGCGAAATTATCAGTTGAAAGTCAACGACCGACCGGCCAGGATTTCACCAACACGATGATTGAGCTGGGCGTTAACGCGGCTGTAATCCTGGCGCTTGGCATCACCCTCAAATTATTGGGCAAGCTGGTTGAGGTTTGATGCTGTTCGCGCCCTTCTACCCGGTTTGCTTACCTCCGTTTGTGTAGCGGTGATATTTGCCCAGGTACCAGCGCACCGCCAGCACGTATTCAGCGTGGCTCCATGTTAAAGGTGAGACGCTGATCGGTGCGCTGGTGAAAGGGTTGACCTGCTCCGCCATGACGCCGCTTGGCAGGGCATGCGCGTGTACCCATTCCAGTAATGGAATAGCCTGGCGCAATTCTTCGAGGGTGCTGGCGTGCGCGATGCGATATTGTGCCAGCCACAGCGTGCAAATGAACCAGGGATTGCCCTGGGCCTGGCTGAGGTCGTGTGTCACCTGGTGATAATAGTCGTTTTCGTAACGCGCCAGGCCGCCGACAGAGGTTTTCGCCCAGAGTGTCTGCTCAACCTGCTGCATGGTGCGTTCGACTTCGTTGTCCGTAGCCAGGAACATGCCAAACTGGAAGATTCCGCTTACGCTGCTGTCAATCGTCAAGTCTTTGTGGATCGTGCCGTCTTTATCCACGTTAATCATGCGCAGGAAGCGTCCTTGTTCCTCGTCCCACAGGTAGCGCAAAGCAGCCAGTTTGATGTCGTCCGCGGCCTGGCGGTACTTAGCCGCGAGTTCATTTTCACCGAAGAGGGATGAAAATTTGGAGGCGGCATCCAGGCCTGCGTAGACCGTCGAGGTGGTGTAAGTAAGGATGCCGCGCCGCTCTTCCCACAGGTCATAGGATGGCAGTGGCAGACCTGTATGGGGTTCGCGGTAGCGCATCATAAAATCGGCGGCGGGCGTTACCAGCGTGCGGAAATGAGGTGCGACAAATTCGATGTCGGTGAACCGGCTATAATGCTGCCACAGGCTGTAGATTACCAGCGCAGTCTCATCTTCCTGGATGGGGAGTTGCGGATTGCCGTCGCTATCAATCCAGGATTGCCAACTGCTGCCCCAGGAACTGTCGGGATTGTACTTGTGCAGCAGGTAGCCGTCTTGCGTTAATACCGTGCTACAAAAGTCGTAGAATCCGCGCGTGATCTCGGAATATCCTGAATGGCTCAGCGCGTTGGCTACCAGCGCCCCGTCGCGCGGCCACATGTAGGAGTAGCTATCGCTGGAATAGCGCTCGACATCGGCATCATTGGCGGCGATGATCGCACCACCATAATCGATCTGCGTGCGCAACACCAGCAGACTGCGTTTGTAGAGATCAACCAGGGGCGTGGGTAGATCGGCGAACGTCTGCTCATCCTTATTTACCCAGCGATACCAGTAGTTGTACGTGCGCGTGATGAAGGTCTCCGGCCCGCGCTCGCGCACCATCGTATCAATTGTGCTAACATCAGGCAGGTCATACCCGGCAGCCATCCAGTGGTACGCGGTAGATGACTCTCCAGCGGGGATAGCGGGCATGTGTAGTGAGATTGTGCCATCGACAGACCCCTGAGCGATCGGGTTGCGTCCCAACTCCCCGTCTTCAGCATCGCGCCAGGTGCCCTCGTTGCCATTAGACTCCTTATTGCCGGTTGCCCAGCTTGTAATGCCTACGCGCGCATTCTCGCCCTGACCAACCTGCCCGTTCATCAAAAAATACGCCTGTCGTTTGTAGGCGATCAGCGCCTGGAGCGTGGGATAATAAAAGACGGTATTGCCATCTGCCGCGTCCCAGATATGCCAGTCATAATGGAAGAAGAGGCGCACTTCGCGCGGGTGGTCGGCCTGATTGGTGACGGTTATCTGGCGCAGGAAAAGGTCGCGATCAAAATCGACGCAATCGTGGATAAGAAGGTGTAGCTGCAAAGCAGGATGTTGCAGTGTGATAGACGTTACCAGCGTCTCCTTCTCGTAGATCATCTCGCGTTGCCAATCGGGCGAGTCAAGCCAGGCGAAGCGGCCTTCTACCCAGAGACCCGTATGCGAGATATCTCCGGCTGTATGCAGTTCCTGACCGACATGTGGCCAGTAGATATCACGTAAATTATAGTCTTTATCAAAATTCAGCAGTAGTTTTGCATTGCCGAGAGGTAGATCACGTGGCATCGTGCGATTCTCCTTAACATAGCCTGTTTTGCCTTGATTATAGCATACGAACCCTCAGATTTTGTTCGACTGCCGCCAGCTACAAGGCCATACTTTTCATCTTTCATAGGACTTTGCCGTACATTTCAGGTTTAATTAGGTAAATACTCCTATTTATTTTGCTTTTGCGTACCAAATGCGGGCAATTGTAGTAGACTTGGCATGGTATCAGACGCATCAGTAAATCGACGCATGTGAAGCCGCATATACATAAAGATGAGGTGAATTACGTGCTCAGTTCAAACCGTAGGAGCCAATTGAATACGATAATACGGGGAGGGAAAGAAAACGATGGTAACAAAACAACAAGGGTGGGCGGAAACAGGGCAAAGTAACGCAAACATCGCTCAAGTATCAACTGTACCTGGACAGTTTGATCCTCTGCTTTCTGAGGAGTATGCTGTCCAGACTATGCCAAGGGTCGCTGGTTCATTCGGTCTCGCAGGCACCTTTGTGCTCATAATTTTCTTTATTACCAACGTTCCCTCTGCCGTTGGAGCGGGTGCCGGAACATTTACTTTCTGGGTCATAGGGGCCATTACTTTCTTTATTCCATGTGTGATTGCCACTGCCCAGCTCGGTCATATGTTCCCACATGAAGGTTCTCTCTATAACTGGACGCACAGGGCTTTCGGCGGCTACGTGAGTTTCTTCGTCGCCTTTTGCGCGTGGTTTCCTTGTGTGTTATTGATGATTGTTGCGTCTGATGTTGTCGTCGGCTATTTACAGGGATTGACTAATAATTCCTGGCTTGTTGCTCCCTGGCAGCAGGGCCTGGTGCTAATCCTGGTGCTTGCTTTTTCTGGAGTATTAGCTGTTCAACGAACTGCCACCATCCTGAATCTCGTTAAAGTGATACTTGTTCTCGCATTCGCGGCGGTCTTCATCGTGGGCGTTGCTGGCCTGGTCTGGCTAGCGAAAGGACACCCGGCGGATAAAACTTTTGTTACAAATACTGCTGCCAGTTGGGGGTTAGCCTGGAACCCTGCGGGCTATTATACCCTGGCAATGTTTGCATTTATTACTCAAGCTTTTCTCGGCATCGAAGTCCCGCTCAATATGGGTGCGGAGTTGACCAGTTCCAGGGTTGTCACACGCCATTTACTCTGGGGCGCTGTGTTGGTACTCGTTGGTTACTTTGTTGTTACATTTGGTGTGCTGATTGTGACTGGAACGAATTACAGCGGCAATCCCTTTGCGCTCGTTATTACTGTTCAGAACTCGCTTGGAAAGATTCCTGGAGATATCGTCGCGGTCCTGATCCTGTGCAATTTCGTGGTAACGCCAGCGGTGTATAGCTATGCTTATGCGCGACTTTTACTCGTGGGGGGCATTGACCAGCGGCTGCCTGTGAAGATTGCGAAGTTGAACAAAAATCGTGTTCCGTCCAATGCCATCATTTTCCAGACTGTCGTTGCCATACTCTTCGCGACTATCCTTTTTATTGTAGTGCCTTCGTTGACCAGTACGGCCAATGCCGGGACACTTAACCAGATTGTTTATAACGTCGTTATCTCCGCTTCGACCCTCGTCTGGGCCATCTCAACTGCATTCCTGTTTGTCGATCTGGTGAAATTCTATCTACAGGACCGATACACATTTATCAAACTGCTCATCTTCCCCATGCCGATATTGTGGGTGTGCATCGTTTTAGGAACTATTTCTTGTGTGGTTAGTATTCTTGGCGCTCTCCTTTATAGTCTTATCCCGAATCTCATTGGCAACGGTAGTTGGTGGTATATAGTAGGAGGAATCACGCTAGCCTGCATTATTATTGCAGTTATTGGGAGCATGTTTGCTAATGGCCAGGCAACCTGGGAAAAATTCGAAGAGTAGTAAAGGAGTAGTGAAATGGACGCGGTTTATCGCGTCCATTAAGCAGTTTGTCTTATTTTCGTTATTTTTAGTAAATTTTAGGAGGTGTCTCGTGGCAACATCGAAACAACAGGCGAGGGAAGAACTCATCGCGCAGGACATGAAGCGCCTGCATGGGCTGGGATACGCGCAGGAACTGTTCCGGGCGATGGGTGGCTTCTCCAATTTCGCGATCTCATTC
>DATLSI010000102.1:0-4115 GCA_035534255.1 Ktedonobacteraceae bacterium
ACAATCCCACCTTTCGCGGGATGCGCCACAGCCTGATGCGCAGTTTCGATGATATTTACGTGCTTGATCTGCACGGCAACAGCAAAAAGAAAGAACGCTCGCCCGATGGCGGCAAAGACGAGAACGTATTCGATATCCAGCAAGGTGTCGCCATCGGCATTTTTGTGAAGCGCGGTCAGCGCGGCGCGCATCAACCTGCTGTTGTACGCCACGCGCACCTGTGGGGGCCGCGCGAGTTATTTGCGGGTGCAGGCGATACAAAACAGCTTGTCAGCGGCAAATATCACTGGCTGGCCGAGCATGATATAACGAATACGGAGTGGATAACGCTGAAACCAGACAAGCCCTTCTATCTCTTTATGCCGCAAGATATTGATTTACGAGCAGAGTATGAGCAGGGATGGAAAGTAACAGATATTTTTGTAACCAATAATATTGGGTTAACTTCTGGGCAAGATGCTAAAACTGTTGCATATACTTTTGATGAGGCAAGAAAGCTGGCTTCTCTCTTCAGCCTACCAGAAGATGTCATTGAAGCAATTTTGTATCGGCCATTTGATAGAAGGTTCATTGTATATTCAAAATTAGTTATTACCCGTCCACGTACTGAGGTTATGCAACACATGCTAGCGGGTCGAAATGTAGCTTTGGTAACAACGCGATCTGTTGAAATTGGCCGTGGTTGGGAACATATTTTTTGCGCAAGCGATCTCATACAGCTTCATACCGTCTCGCTAAAGGAAGTAAATTGCTTTTTCCCCCTTTATCTCTATTCTAACTTAGGCCCAAACAATAGAGAGTTATTTTTCACAGAAGTAGACATTTCCACAACCGCACCCGGCGGTCGCCGTCCCAATCTCTCCCCCGCCTTCATCGCAGACATGAGCGCGAGGCTCGATATGCAGTTCGTCGCGGATGGCGGGGGCGACTTGCAAACCACGTTCGGGCCGGAGGATGTATTTGATTACCTGTACGCCGTCTTTCACTCGCCAGCCTATCGCGCGCGCTATGCCGAGTTCCTCAAGATCGATTTCCCGCGCCTGCCGCTGACGACGGATGCCGATCTCTTCCGCGCCCTGTGCGGGTTCGGTCAGCGGCTGGTGGCCCTGCACGTCATGGAGGCGTTCGGCGCGGCGCTGCCATCGTTTCCAGAGCGCGGCAACAACATGGTCGAGAAGATCGAGTATCGCGTGACGCCGGACGAGCCGGAACGCGGGCGCGTCTACATCAACGCGGCGCAATATTTCGACGGCGTGCCGCCGCGCGTGTGGGAATTCCACGTCGGCGGCTACCAGGTCTGCCACAAGTGGCTCAAGGATCGCAAGGGCCGGACGCTGTCATACGAGGACATCAACCACTACCGGCGCGTCGCCGCCGCGCTGGCGGAGACGATCACGCTGATGGAGCAGATCGACGCGGCGATTGAGGAACACGGGGGCTGGCCGCTGCGCTGATGGGCTATCCTATCGTCACCATGTATGGTAGAATGCTGTGCAGACCACTCGATGTACGACACAGCAGGAGGCCGCACAATGGCAACCCTTATCCTGAACTCACTTGAAATCCGCAATTTTCGCGCTTTTCACGACCTGAAAATAGAGCGTTTAGGCCGCGTCAACCTCATCGTGGGCAAGAACAACGTCGGCAAAACCAGCCTGCTCGAAGCCCTCCAGTTGTACGCGCGTAGAGCATCCACTGCGGCCTATATCTGGGATATTATGAGGAACCGCCGCGAAATGCGACAGTCCTTTAAAGAGGTGAAGGATATGCTGGCAACGCTCAAGTATCTGTTCTATGGACGTAAAGATGTCCTTCCAGGGCTTGAGTCAATCAAGATTGGCCCGATGAACACAATGAATACAACTGCGGAGACGCTCTCGATTAGTGTGCGTTGGACTGTTATTGAATATTTACCAGATGGAAGTCCGAAAATACGTCCCCTTGAGCGAGGGGAGGATTATATTTCTGACAATCTGGTGCCGCGGCTTGATATTGGGTCGGGTGGTTTTGGTGTAAGTTATTCCATTGATCCGTACTCTTCTAATACCAATGTACGATTGAACACAAACGAAATTCCCTGTGTTGTCACATCTGCTAATGGCTTGAGCGGGCAGCGTTTGACGGAATTATGGGATGGTATCGCGTTGACGGATCTGGAAAACGAGGTTCTCAGCGCGCTGCAACTGATTGCTCCAGGCGTGAAAGATCTCAATTTCGTCAGCACGCCGCTTTCCGGCAGCGAGCGTATTCCCGTCGTCAGGATCGCGGATATGAATGAACCGCTGCCGCTCTATAGTCTGGGCGATGGCATGCTGCGCACGCTGGGTATCGCCTTGGCCCTGGTCAACGCGAAGGATGGGCTGCTGCTGATCGACGAGTTTGAAAATGGTCTCTATTACGCGGTGCAGCCCGATCTCTGGCGCTTCATCTTCCAGGTAGCGCGCCGCCTCAATGTGCAGGTCTTCGCGACGACGCATAGCTGGGATTGCATCGAAGCCTTCCAGAAAGCAACGCGGGCTGATCAGGGGGACGACGGATTGCTTATTCGCCTGGAAAGCAAAAAAGGCGAGATCACCGCGACATTATATGATAAGCGAGAGTTGGGTATCGCGGCCCGCGAACAGATTGAGGTACGTTGATGATCGAAGAGACGCTGTTGACGGATAAAGGTGAGTCGCAAAATATCCTGCTGGTCGAGGGAATCGACGATGTTCTTGTCATGAGGAGCCTGTTCGATCATTATCATATACCTTACGTCTATCGCGGTTTGCCTGAATACGAGCAGATGCCGCCAGAGCTTATCGAGATTCGGAATCCTGAAGGTATTGAAAATCTTTTAACGGCTCTCGACGTTGAACTGAAACGGAGCGGTGAAAAACGGCTTGGCGTTGTTGTTGATGCTGATCGCAATCTTTCCAATCGTTGGGCGTCTCTCCGCGACCGGCTCAGGCGGGCTGGCTATGGGGTCGTACCCGGCAATCCTCAACCTGATGGAACGATTATAGTACAGGATGAAAAGTTTCCCGTGGGTCTCTGGCTGATGCCTGACAATCAGCTTCCGGGTATGCTGGAAGATTTTGCCAGCCTGCTTGTGCCGCCCGGCGATCTGCTCTGGCCTGTCGCGGAGCGCACCTTGCAAGAGGTGATAGCGACGGAGCGTCGTTTCCCAGACGTGCATCAAAGTAAAGCGCGCATTTATACCTGGCTTGCCTGGCAGAAAAAGCCCGGCAAGCCGATAGGTCAGGCTATCACCTCCCATTATCTCGATCCCTCTGCTCCGCGGGCGCAGCAATTTATCGCGTGGGTGCGCCGCTTATTCGCGTGATGAGTCTATTGTATCTGTTGGGACGGTTTCTAAAGAGCGTCGTGAATACCGGGAATGGAAGGCAGGTAAACGGAAATGAACGAGAAGGCAACATATAAAGGGCCAGAGTACCCCACACAAGCGCACGGCTCGATTCCGGCATTTCACAGCTACGAAGAGGAAGCCGCTTTTTGGGATACCCATAGTACCGCCGATTTTACCCATGAAACTGAGCCAGTCAAAGTGCGCGCTACCCGTGGACTTTCCGCGAACGTGCAGGTGCGTTTTGATCCAGAAACTGACCACGAGCTAGAAGCGATAGCACATGAACGTGGCATGAAGAAGGCTACACTGATACGCACCTGGGTATTGGAACGACTGCGCCAGGATCGTCACCAACAAGCTTCTTGAGGATCGTAAGAGATGAGCGTTCTTGCCTTATGAATACACGGCTTTGGTGATAAGCTCTCCAAGAAAGAGGCTGCACAGAAAACTGAGCAAGATAGAAGAAGGATTTGGTGTGAGCAGGCAATGTGTTCAGTATATAGCACGATGAAGGGAAAGAATTGTATACGGAGATAAAATGGTGTTGGTAGCAAGGAAGAAGGCGGCTCAGCGGTCGCCTTCCTGCCAGAGGCCGATCACATTGCCGGCGGGGTCATGGAACGTTGCGACCCACAGGTTTCCTTCGAGATAGGGAGCCTTGACGACCTCGCCACCGCGCGCCACGATTTGCTTGATGATGTCGTCGATGCGGTTGACGTAGATGTACGGCAGCAGACCCGGCTCGCGTGAGATCGCTTGATCAGTC
>DATLSI010000103.1:0-87929 GCA_035534255.1 Ktedonobacteraceae bacterium
GGCGACCAGAATGATGGCGATAATATCTCCGCTGAGGGCCGCTGTAAGTATCAGGCCAATTTGGAAGGTGGAGAAACCGGCTGAGTTCAGGGTGACGCCGAGCAAGATGCTGGTGAAACCATAGCCGAAAGAACGGATGGCGCGCGCCATGACGATACGGCGTCCATCGACGCTCATCCAGCGTGACGTTGATGATATTGGTTCTGGCTTATCAGTTGCGCTGCTCATAACGTTGCTCTCTAATGGATTTTGACGAGCGAATGGGATAATGGCATGGAGCGTCGTTCCCGTCCTGGTGAATATAGGTGTGCAAATCTACTCAAGCAATCATACCGCATTACACCCTTGCATAGCTATACGCGTACATACTTTCTAAGATGAGGTTAGGCGAAGAACTTTCCCCTGGGCAATGATGTACAATAAGGAGTGTTCCTAATTTCGAGTGGGAGAAATGAGGAAAGAGTGTCCATAGAAACACAGAACGGCAACTCTAAGCGTATTTCCAGGCGCAAAGCCTCGCTGCTCATCACTTTGCTCGTACTTGTCGTGCTGGCGAGCGTGGTGTTTAGTGTGACTCCGGCGCGTACATGGCTCATCTCTCTTTTCCACACACAGAGCAGCGCGCCAGCCGCGAACTCCAACTCCGACGCGGCGATGTTTGGGTACGATTTGCAACATACACATTTCGATACGACCGAACACCAGCTTACTACCGGCAATGTGAGTAACCTGAAATTAGACTGGTCGCTAGAGACCAACGATATGATCATTTCCTCGCCCGCGGTTGCCGGTGGAGTCGTCTTCGTAGGTTCAAACAACAAACGCTTCTATGCCATTGACGGCCAGAACGGCAAGATTCTATGGTCGTATGTGGCAAAGGCCGATATTGGGTCCTCACCGGCCATCGCCAATGGCATGGTGTACGTGGGTTCAACCGATCACAAACTCTATGCCTTCAACGAGCGAACGGGGGCTGTAGTCTGGACGTACAACACGTCAAACGCTATCTGGTCTTCGCCCTCGGTTGCCAATGGCGTGGTGTATGTTGGGTCGAACGATACAACGCTGTACGCGCTGGATGCCCGTACTGGCACTGGACTCTGGGGTCAGGCTACCAATAACTACGTCTCCTCCTCGCCCGCTGTGGTGAATGGAGTGGTGTACGTAGGATCGGAGGATGGCAACCTCTATGCTTTCGATGCCCGTAAAGGCAAGATGCTGTGGAGCGTGGCAGCCGGGTCTGCCATTCGCGTCTCCTCTCCGGCAGTGGTGAATGGAGTAGTCTACGTGGGATCGGAGGATGACAATCTGTACGCCTTCGATAGTCACACCGGCAAAACGCTGTGGAAAGCTGCCACGAAGAGTTACATTCATTCCTCGCCAGCCGTTGCTGAAGGTGTAGTGTACGTTGGCTCGACAGATGGCAAAATGTACGCCTTCAGCGCTGTGACGGGCAAACAACTGTGGGTGACTCCTACAGGCGCGGCTATTTTTTCCTCGCCCTCGGTCGCCAATGGCGTCGTCTATGTTGGCTCGCAGGATGACAAACTGTACGCGCTTGACGCGGAAACCGGTACAGTCCTCTGGACGTATAAGACGGAGCGTCCCGTCGATTCCTCGCCGACGGTGGCGAATGGTATGGTTTATGTTGGCTCGTGGGATGGCAAGCTGTACGCTTTTGGCTTGCCACCCGCATCCTGAAATTATGAGATAATTACGCTATGCCAGAACAAGAACAACGCGTCGAGAAAGACGTGCCACTGCGCCGCGACATTCGCGCGCTGGGAGATGCACTGGGACGCGCCATTCGCCAGCACAGCCGACCCTCGGTCTTTGAGACAGAGGAATGGCTGCGCTTGAATTGCAGGAGGCTGCGCGAGTGCTCCGAACTGATGCAATCTGCCAGCGGCGAAGAAGCGGAACGCTTGCGGGAAGAAATCGAGACCTTAGATCATGAGATCACCCACGTTGTGGAAGAGTGCGATCTTGATACCGCCATCGATGTCATTCGCGCCTTTACGGTCTATTTTCACCTGGTGAATACGGCTGAGCAGCAGCACCGCACGCGGCGGCGCAAAGCGCATGATATTTCCGCGCAGCCAACGGCCCAGCGTGGTTCACTGGCGGCGCTGGTGGATATTTTCCAGCAGCACCGTATGGATGCCGCCAGCGTGCAGAAGTTGCTGGATCAGCTTTCTATTCAACTTGTATTTACGGCGCACCCGACCGAGGCCACGCGCCGCAGCTTGATTATCAAATCCAGTCGCATCGCGGAATTACTTGAGGCATACGATCATATCGATGGCATGACGCCGCGCGAGCGCCATCACTGGCAACGCGAGCTGGAAAGCATCGTAGACCTGTTGTGGCGCATCGATTCGGTTTTGCACGTGCGCCTGCAGCCGCTTGACGAAATTAAAATGGGCCTCTACTACCTTGAAGAAGTGTTGTATCACGTGGTGCCGGAACTGTATAGCGAGTTCGAAGAACTGCTCCAGCAGCGTTATCCACGCTATCAATGGAACGTTCCGGCATTCCTGCGCACCGGCTCGTGGATTGGCGGCGACCAGGATGGCAATCCGCATGTTGGGCCAGAGACGATGTTGCAGGCGCTGCGGCTGCAGCGCGCGCGCGTGATCGAGCATTACCGCTCTTCGATTGAAAAGCTGGCGCAGGAGTATTCGCAATCGCTCAAATATTGTACCATCACTCCTGCCCTGCAAGAGTCGATCGCGCGTGACGCCGCCTGTATGCCAGACTACGATCGCGAACTTGGCCCGCAGACAGCCCTGGAACCGTACCGGCGCAAACTTTCCTTTATGTGGAAACGCCTGGGTGAGACGCTGGCCTCTTCCTCTGGCAATGACCGCGACAACCCAGGTGCGGATACCAACACTGCAAAAGAGCCTTCCTATAGTCATGCGGGTGAGTTGCTGGCCGACCTGGAATTGATACGTGCCAGTTTGCAGGCCGATGGAGAACACGAAGTGACTTCGGGACGGCTGGCAACGCTGGCGCGGCAGGTGCAAGTCTTCGGCTTTTATTTCGCCGCGTTGGATGTGCGCCAGCATAGTGAGCGGCATGCTAGCGCGCTGGCGGAACTGCTGAGCGTCACCGGGCTACTTGAAGAAGATTATCGCGCGCTGGACGAAGCCGGACGGGTGCGCGTGCTGGAAAACCTCCTGCGCGATCCCCGCGTGTTGCCGCGCCATGAGCTTCAGTTGAGCGCGGACACAGCGCATATCCTGGCGACCTTTGACGCGATACGGCTGGCAAGAGATGAGTTTGGGGAGAACGCGATAAGCTGCTACATTATCAGCATGTCGCGCAGCCTGAGCGATTTGCTGGAGGTGCAGCTCTTCTGCAAGGAGGCGGGTATCAGCGGGCTGCCCATCGTGCCATTGTTCGAGACGATTGACGACCTGCGCACCTGCGCCTCTATGCTGGAGAGCGCGTTCGCCCATCCACTCTACCTGTCGTATATACACGCCTGTCGCGATCAACAGCAGGTAATGCTGGGCTATTCGGATAGCAGCAAAGACGGGGGTATACTGACTTCAAGCTGGGAGCTGTACCAGGCGCAGCTCCGGCTGGCAGCCGTGGGCGAGCGGCATGCCATCGGCATTACCCTCTTTCATGGGCGCGGCGGAGCTATTGGGCGCGGCGGTGGACCGATTTACGAGGCCATTCTGGGCCAGCCGCCCGGCACCGTCAACGGGCGTATTCGCGTTACCGAGCAGGGCGAAATGCTCTCGTTCAAATATGGACTGCCGGAGATTGCCCTGCGCAACCTGGAATTGGTGGTAGCAGGTGTAGCGCAGTCGAGCATGCCGCGTGAAAAGCTGCTTGAAAGCGCCGGGTCAGCCCAGGTTGATGAGCGCCGCGTCGAGATTATGGCGCAATTGTCGGAACGAGCTTATGCCCATTATCGAAGCCTGATCTACGAGACGCCCGATTTCTTGCGCTTTTTCGAGCAAGCCACGCCTATTCTTGAGCTAGGGTGGCTCAATATTGGTTCGCGGCCCGCGCGCCGCGCTAGAGGGCGCGGCATCGAGGAGCTGCGCGCTATTCCCTGGGTATTTTCGTGGATGCAGAGCCGCTACGTCCTGCCAAGCTGGTATGGCGTGGGGGCCGCGCTTGAAGAGTATGTCGCGCAGCAGCCCGGCAGCCTGCAAGAACTGCGGCATATGTACCGCGAATGGCCTTTCCTGCGCGCTTTCCTGGATAATATGCAGATGACGCTCTCCAAGGCGGATATGCATATCGCGCGTCATTACGCGCTGCTAGTGGAAGACGAGGAACTGCGCCAGCGCCTCTCGGCCACGATTCTGGAAGAGTACGAACGCACAAAACGCATGCTGCTGGAGATTGTCGGAGGCAACGCCCTGCTCGACACTTCGCCGGTGCTGCAACGCTCGATTCGCCTGCGCAACCCCTATGTAGACCCTCTGAGCTATTTCCAGGTGACGCTGCTGCGCCGCCTGCGCGCACTCGGCGGGCCTCTGGTGTTGGACGAATCCGCGCAGGAAGATACACAAAATGCCGGGGAGCAGGAACGCCTGCGCGCGCAATTGACCTATGCCGTGCTGTTAACGATAAACGGCATAGCGGCGGGGTTGAGGAATACAGGGTAGAAGGAAACATATGAGCGTATTCGAGACCATCAAAAATCGGCGGGGCATGGGCAAGATGACGGGCGAGCGGCCTTCACGCGAGCAGATTGAGCACTTGCTGGAGGCTGCTACCCACGCGCCGAATCATCATAATGCGCAGCCCTGGAAATTTATAGTGTTGGCAGGCAATGCGCGCGCGGAACTGGGCGCGGTAATGGCTGAGTCAATGGCGAACAGGTTGGAAGAGACGAACAGCGAGAAGGCGCAGGCCATGCTTAACAAGGAGCATGGGAAGTTGCTGCGCTCTCCCGTGGTGATCGTCGTAGCGGCGGAGGCACCTCACCAGCCGAACATCGTGGAGATTGAGAACATCGAGGCGGCTGCGGCGGCCGTGCAGAATATGTTGCTGGCAGGTGAAGAGATGGGACTGGCCTGTATGTGGCGCACGGGTGACGCGGCGTATGATGTGCGTGTCAAGCAATGGCTTGGACTCAGGCCGGATGAACACATCGTATCTTTCCTCTATGTTGGCTTTCCGGCTATCCCACACCTTGAACGCAAACCCATCCCCATCGAGCAAAAAACTATCTGGCTGGGCTGGGAAGATAGACAGGAAGGGTAAGGGCGCGACATGCCGCGCCCGCCCACGTTAATATTTGATCAGCGCGAAAACATCGTGGCCTCCGAGTTGCTCGCGGCCTTTCAGGAAGGTCAGCTCAACCAGGAAAGCGATGCCCGCGACATGACCGCCCAGCTTTTCCACCAGTTCCATGGCAGCGGAAACGGTGCCGCCGGTGGCCAGCAGGTCATCGACGATCAGCACGCGCTGTCCCGGACGAATGGAGTCCGTATGCATTTCGACTACGTTCGTGCCATATTCCAGCGAGTACTCGACACTGACCGTCTGGGATGGAAGTTTGCCGAATTTCCTGACCGGCACAAAGCCACAGTTCAGCAGGTAAGCAAGTGGCGCTCCAAAAATAAATCCGCGCGACTCGACGCCGACCACCGTTTGAATACCTGCTCCCGCGTAATGAGCGGCAAGACGGTCTAGCGCGGCATGATAAGCGGTGGCGTCCTGTAGCAAGGGGGTTATATCTTTGAAGAGAACGCCTCTCTGTGGAAAATCAGGGATGTCTCGAATCCAGTCTTCCAGTCGAATAGACTCAGGTGTTGTTGACATCGAAACTCTCTCCTCTACTTGCAAATAGCATGACAAAGAGTAGCCATCGGGCTACTCCATCTGGAATACCTGTAGTCGTTATGAGTGCTCCAGGGCAGTGGTCGTGGGGTTTGTTCTTGCCCTCTACTCCCCATAACGCCGTATGAAGTATACCGCAGCATGCCACTACGCGCAAGTTAATAATTCTCACGTCGTCCATAAAAAATGTGGCAGCCGCATGTTTTTTGTTGTATAATTTAGAACGAAATTTCTATACTGGCGTCTGGAATTTGACAGAAGATGAATAAGCGACGGAAACGAATATGATTACCATCTTTACAAACCAGGGAAAACAAGTCGAAATCGTTTTAGAGAGCGAATTATGCTCTCCAGTGGATATGGGAGAGCGTGTGCGAGCCTTCTGTCATATTCACGGAAGTGATCACCAGCGTTCCCTTTCGATCAGTAAGGCGACCGGGTGGGGTCGCTGTTTTAACGCGACCTGTGAAGCGACGGTGCTGGTTGCCGAATGGAATCGCGCCGTGGCTAAACGCCTGCTGCAATTTTATTATCGGGGGCTGACTTCAGCTGCACTGCCTTCTTACCAACCTCCTTCACAGGCGTCGGGGCATCGACTCTCTGTCATTCAGCCAATGTTGCTGCCGCCACCAAAATCGATTCCTCAATGGCAGCAGGATGAACTTCACGCGTTACAAGCACTGGATGGGCAGATGTGCCTGGCCCTGGCTCATTCACAGCGAGCGCGTATGTACCTGCGTGAGCGCGGTATCCCGCTCCAGACCGCGCTGGCAACGGGCGTTGGGTACCTGCCATCCACGCTGTTGAACGGGCCGGAGATGCGCAAGCAGCGAGGGTTGTTACGCAGGTGGGCTGATCGTATGCTTTTCCCTTTGAACTCGCCTGATGGGAAGGGATATATTGGGCGCTGGTTGGGACTGCTGTGCAAGTGGATTGGCTCCCGGCGCAGGTGAAGACGGTAGTGCTGGCGCTTGATGGAGACGAGGGCGGCAAAGAGGCCAGTAGCCGGCTCGCTGATCAGCTTACTCTGGTGGGATTGCGTGTTCAGCTATGCCCGTCATTGCAAGATACTTGCGGTAAAGATTGGAATGAGCGCTGGCAGCGTTTGGGCCAACTCAGCGTCATCCCAGCGTTCGAGGCATTTTGCGAGGCGCGTTCCGCGTGAACGCTGATCACAGAAGGCATGAGGCCGATGGCCTGATGAATTTTGACAAACGAATGGGGGAATGGCGTCCTGCGTCCCTGTCCCTACGCACGTGGGGACGCATGCGTCCCCGGGTCACAATGATTTATGCTCTTGGCGGCGCGCCATAGGCTGGTGGCCCTTGCGGAGCGGGCGGAGCCGGTGGTGGTAATGGCGACGTACAGAACGCGCAGCGAGATGCAGCCGCCGGGATGCTGGACAGGCAATACGGGCAGTCACGTGTAAGCGCGGGTTCTGCGGGCTGCTGCTGGGGTTTGTAGCGGTTCATCAGTGAATTGATCGGCAGCACAATAAAGAAATAGACAATAAACGCCAGGATCAAGAAGCTGATAATTGCCTCGATGAATAAGCCAAGTTTGATAAACTGGTGGGTATACGGTACCTGGTATTGCAGTTGGGCGAGGCTATTGCCCGCGCTGGGGATAAGTGGCGTGATGACATCGGTGGTCAGAGCGGTAACAATTGCGCTAAAGGCCGCGCCGATCATAATGCCGACTGCGAGGTCAACCACGTTACCGCGTAAGAGAAACGATCTGAAGCCCCCCAGGGTTTTTGTAGCTCTACCTTCTACTTGCCGGAATCTTTGTATAGCCATGGTGATGAATCCTCCATTGAACAATAAATACTAGCATCTTTCAAGTGATATGACGGGTAGAGACGCGTGTTTAGCGCGTCTCTAACCATATACGTCTTGACACACTTGAAGGGATGCGGACGTTATACATTCAGTTTTACGATAGTGACGCCATCGCCACCTTCCTGCGGTGGCGCGGATGTGTACGATTTTACTAACGGATGGTGGGCCAGTTGTTCGCGTACCGCGGCGCGTAACGCGCCTGTTCCTTTGCCATGCACGATACGCACCGATGACATACCGGACATCACCGCGTCATTCAGGTAGCTGTCCAGTTCTTCCAGCGCCTGTTCCACGCGCCAGCCGCGCATGTCGAGCTGCATGGCTACTTCAGGCTGATCTTCGTAGCGCGGCAGGACGATGGCTGGCTGGTTATGACCCTGGCTCTTTTCCTCGCTCGCCGCCTGGCGTTTGCTGATGCGCTCGATGTTATCCACACCAACGCGGAAACGCATCGATCCCATCTGTACTTCGGCTTCACTGCGGTCGGCGGACAGTCCGAGCAGTTCAGCATTCTGGCCGAAGCTGAGCACACGCACGTTATCCCCAATCTGTAAGGGTCCATCGAGTTTCTCCGCTTCTGGCTCGATTTTTGGGGCCTGGCGGCGCGGAGCCTTGACAGGTGTGACCCGTTCTTCGAGGCCGCGTACCGTTTCGCGCGCCTCGCCCAGCCGCTCGCGGGTGAGATTGACGCGGCTCACGTCAACTTTCACTTTTGCCAGAGAACGCTGCACTTCATCCAGTTCGCGCTGTGCCTGCGCGCGTGCTTCGTTGAGTATCTGAACGCGCTGATCTTCGAGTTTGAAGCGATCCTGCTCCAGTTGCTTGCGTTGATACTCTGCCTCGGCGCGTTCCATACTCAGGTGGAAACGCTCATCCTCCAGGGATTTGCGCTCTGTTTGCAACCCTTCGAGCAGGTTCTCCATGCGCACGCCCGCGGTACCCAGGTACTCACGCGCCTTTTCGATAGTGTGCTCATCCAGTCCCAGGCGATTGGCGATAGCCAGGGCATTGCTGCGTCCCGGCAGGCCAATGCTCAGCCGGTAGGTGGGTGAAAGCGTCTCGATATCGAACTCGACCGAGGCGTTGACGACGCCGGGCTGTTCGTGCGCGAAGGCTTTCAACTCCGAATAGTGCGTAGTGGCGACCGTGGTAACATGCCGTTCCAGTAAGTAGGTCAAGATGGCGCGCGCCAGGGCTGACCCCTCGCTCGGATCGGTGCCAGCGCCCAGCTCGTCTAAGAGCACCAGTGCCCGCAAACGGCGGCTCTCCGGCTGGCCGGTTAAGCTCTCCGCCATTTTGCCGCGAATGTCGGGCATTGTGCGCCTGGTGTCCTCGTCTATGCGACGCAAAATCTCAATGATGCGGGTCAAATGGGAAGAAAAGGTGCTCAGGCTTTGCTCGATACTCTGTTCATCGCCGATATCGGCGAACACTTCTTCAAAGACCGCTACCTCAGAATGCTCATCGACCGGGATATGCAGGCCCGCCTGCGCCATGAGGGTGAGCAAGCCGACCGTTTTGAGGGCGACGGTCTTGCCGCCTGTGTTTGGGCCGGTAATCACCACCATGAAAAATTCGTTCCCCAGGTAAAAGTTGATGGGAACGACTTTGCCGGTGAGCAGTGGATGGCGCGCGTTGCGCAGGTCGATGCGTCCCTGGTCGTTGAGATGCGGCTCCGTGCAGCGCAACATGCGCCCGTAACGCGCCTTCGCCAGGTGCATATCAAACTCGGCCAGCAGTTCCACATCCAGCCGCAAAGCGTCCGCTTCATGCCCGATCTCCAGCGAGAGCGCGCGCAGGATGCGCTCGATCTCCTGGCGTTCCGCGATTTGCAATTCGCGCAGCCTGTTATTCAGTTCCACCACCACCATCGGCTCGACAAAAACAGTCGCGCCGCTGGACGACTGGTCATGCACGATGCCGCGCACCTGCCCGCGGTTCTCTGCCTTGACAGGAATCACGTAGCGGTCGCTGCGCATAGTAACGATTGGCTCTTGCAGCGCGGGACCAAATTCGTGAACAAGGGTGCGCAGGCGCTCCTGCAAGCGCTGGTTGGCTCCACGAATGTCGAAGCGCAACTTGCGCAAAGCCGCGCTGGCTGTATCGCGCACCTCGCCCTCTTCGCTGATGGTTTCTTCGATGCGCCGCGCGATATGCGGTCGCTGCGGCATATCCGCGCCCAGGCTATGCAGCAGGGGGAAAGTCGCCGCGTCGAGCTTTTCCAGCATGCGAGCCACGTACATAGCGCTCTGCGCTGTTGCCAGTACCTCTAACAGGTCTTCAGGCGCCAGGACGCCTTCGCGCGCGGCGCGCTCCAACTGCTGGCGCACGTCGTGCGCGCCCTGCACGCCGGCGTCGGCGCGCAGTTCGATGAGCTGGTAAGCCTCGGTTGTGTAGGCGAGTCGGCGGCGCGCTTCTTCCAGGTTGGGAGTAGGCTCCAACTCTATTACTCGCTCTTTGCTGGCCGAAAAAGCAGCTTCCCTCGCCACTTTCTCTAATATTTTGGGATACTCCAGGGTGAGTATACTTTTCTCGTGCATGGTGTTGTCAATAAGTCCTTGTGCCGGGCAGTGCGTGATAACCGCCCTTATATGCTTCGTTTATCAGGCAGGTGTGTGGTTATTATTACAGTGATGCGCGCTAATAAGATATCATATTTGTTGAAAGAATGTAAGGTACCGGTGAAATATTGCATATACACATGCTCAAAAACAGGGTATACTTGACGTTAACACCTGCGATATAGCTGATGAATCTGGTTGAAAGACGAGTGTAATGCCATGAACTGCCTGCGATGTAATGCTCTCCTGGAAAAAGAAGCGGGTTTCTGCCGAAACTGCGGGTACCCGGTTACGAAAGGCTCTCCGACGCCCTCTCAGAATGAAACTCCGACAGTGGCAATACGCAGGGAAGCGCCTGTTCCTCAGCCGCAATACATCCAGCATACACAACCTGTAGCGCAGCAGAACCAACAGCCGCCGGTTGCTCCTTTATCATACGCGTCACAGGACGTTGCGGCTAAACCAGGCAGCATGCAGAGCGTTGGCCCGCAGCCGGGCAGCGCGCCCCGCCGCAGGAGAAGATGGCCATGGCCTTTGAAGGTACTGACCATATTGCTTATAGTAGCTATTTTGCTGGTGGGAGGATGGTTCCTGGCGGCGCGCCCCATTCTACGCTCAGTGGCGGAGAACCAGTTTAACCAGGTAGTATCCAGCAATGTGGACTTAATTTTACCCGTCCCGGTCATCACAACACTGGCAATTACAGAAACCGCGATGAATAATCTGATTGCGCTCAATCATGCTCCCTCTGACCCTGTGCAGAATGCCGTTGTGCATATCTCGCCGCCGCTGATCGCCAGCGACGGCTCCTACACAGGAGGCGTGCAGTTTGATTTTCAAATTTATGGCTTTTCCTGCTCCCTCACAACTATACCCGTTGTCAGCAATGGCCAAATCGTGGTAACGCATGTGCAAGTGCAAGGTATCATTTCCTGGATATTGTCGGCTGATGATATGACCGCGCTCCTCAATGCCCAACTACAGAACGCGGTTGCGCGTATGCATCGCCAGGTACTGGCTCTCACCCTCAAACCTCAGGAGATCGATATCCAACTGGGTTCAACTGTTTTGTAGGGTTGTTTGTTATTTGTGGTAGTACGGGAAAATCGAAAAAGAGGAATATAGCCTTGCCAGGGCGACCGCAAGGTCCCCCTTTAATTTTAAATTTCCCCCTTGACAACTCTCTATCTCATCAGTACACTATCTCATAAGACAACGGATGTCAGATGTCTGACATCCGACTTCAAATGAGGAAGTATTTAGCATGGCAAAGGCGACCATTACGCGACAATCAATGGTGCAGCAACTGCATGACATGTTGTTGGACATGTTGCGAGACGAACAGTATAAAGCGGGCAGCACCATTCCCTCGGAAATGGAACTGGCTGAGCGTTTTCACGTCAGCCGGGCCACTATTCGCGAGGCACTCAAGGGGCTGGTACAGGAGGGCCTGCTGGATTGCCGGCATGGTATAGGATACTTTGTGCTTTCACGTGAAGCGGTCATCCACAGGCCCATCACGCAGTGGCAGAGTGTCACCGACCTCATGGCGGATATGGGCTACACCGTCGAAAATCGCGTGCTGCGCGTGCGTGAAGAGTCACCGCCCCCCCATGTACGACGCGCCTTGCAACTTGAGGAAGGGCAGACGGTCGTGCAACTTGAGCGTGTGCGTATTTCGCGCGATGAGCCGCTGATCTATTCGATTGATATTTTCCCACGCGCATTTATCTCAGGACTTTTGCAGGAGCAAGACTGGTCAGGCTCGCTCATGAGTCTGTTCGATGAACGCTGGCACGCGCACATTGTCAGCAGTCGGGCAAAGATAAGTGCGGTGACGCTCTCCCCGCAAGTATGTGTCGAGATTGGGGTGCCCGCGCAGACCGCCTGGTTGTGTATGGAACAACTCAATGTGACCAAAGATGGTAGGCCGGTGCTTTTCTCGCGAGACTATCACAAGGGTGAAAATTTCGAGTTCTATGTCACGCGGCGGCGTTCCTGATGAACATTTTTCTAGTAGGGGCCAGCTTCTGCGCGCCCGCATGGGGAGAATAAGCCTATGAGCGAAGTATTGCATTCAGATCCCGGCATAGACAACGACAAAACCCTGCTCGCGCCCATACCGGCGGAGGACCTGACACGCCAGTTCGCAATGATTGGTGACGAGGTACGCGCGGCCATCGAGCGTGTTTTGCCCGGCGGTCGCTATGTGCTCGGCCCCGAACTGACGGCCTTTGAGCAGGCATACGCGGAGTTTTGTGGTACGCGCTACGCTATTGGCGTCAGCAATGGGACAGATGCGCTGCAACTGGCCCTGGCGGCATGTGGTATTGGAGCGGGCGATGAAGTAATTACCGTCCCTAATACATACATCGCCACCGTCTTTGCCATCACCTATGTTGGCGCGCTGCCCGTATTTGTCGATGTGCTGCCCGATACATACAACCTCAACCCGGCACTACTGGAAGAAGCCATCACCGAACGCACCCGCGCTATCATCCCTGTGCATCTTTACGGCCAACCCTGCGATATGCAGCCAATCATGGCTATCGCTCGCAAACACGGCTTGCGGGTCATTGAAGATGTAGCACACGCGCATGGAGCGTACTATCAGGGCGCTCCTGCTGGCTCATTCGGCGACATTGGTTGTTTTTCCTTTTATCCCACCAAAACCTTTGGTGCGCTGGGCGATGCCGGCGCGATTGTGACCAGCGATACCGAATTGAACGAGCGTATTCGCCAGTTGCGCTACATGGGTCAGAAGATCAAGCATCATCACGAGATCATTGGCTATCAAAAGCGTATGGATGAGGTACACGCTGCTATCCTGGACGTCAAACTGCCATACTTGCGTGGCTGGCTTGCTCGCCGCCAGGAAATCGCCGCCTATTACAACGAACTACTGGCCGCTACGCCCGTTGTGACGCCCTATCTCGCGCCCGAACGCACGCACTCTTATTATCTCTATACTATCCTGGCTCCGCGCCGCGACGAACTGCGCGAGTATTTGACGCAGCAGGGCATTGGCAGCCAGGTAATTTATCCCTTGCTGGTTCCCGACCAGGGCGCGTATCGCGATCAGGCCCTGCGCTGCGGCCCAATACCGGTGGCTCGTTCGCTGCTAGGACAGATTCTCTCGCTGCCGATGTTCCCGGAATTGCGCGACGACGAAATCGAACGGGTCGCCTCGGCGGTTCGCTCATTCTACCAGTAAAAATAATCTATATGTGTTCTATATCAATATGCGGAGGTCAACATGGCACAAATCTCGCTGGCTGTGTTGGGCGGAAGCGGTGTTGCCACACCGGCGCTTGTGCAAGCCCTGCTGGATTGGGCCGGACATGCCCAGGACAGGCCGGAGATGCGCGTTATCCTGCTGGGACGTTCCGCGTCAAAGTTGGAGCAGGTGCGTGCTGTGTGCGAACAGATGGTGCGGGGAGCGCAGCCGGCTATCCATGTTGAGGCCACGACTGATTTGCGCGCTGGCCTGTGGCGTGTCGATTATGTACTCAACCAGATGCGCGTGGGTGGTCTTGAGGCGCGCGCGCACGACGAAACCTTCCCCCAGGCTCTCGGCCTGGCGGGAGAAGAGACCGTCGTGCCGGGCGGCTTCGCCAATGCGCTGCGCACCATCCCCGTTGTCAACGCGGCTTTGCATATTGTGAGGGAGGTTGCGCCTGATGCTGTCGTGCTCAATCTTACCAATCCCGCCGGTATCGTACAGTACGCGGCCAGGCGCTATACCTATACCAATGTTATCAGCCTGTGCGATTCACCGATCACTCTGTGCGATTCACTGGCCAAACTGGTAGAGAAGCCACGCTCAGCAATCGGCGTTGGCTATCTGGGCATGAATCACCTGGGCTGGGTTGTCTCCATGTGCGACGCCGAGCAGGACTTAATGAATCTCGCGCTTGAACGCATTGACAACCTGGCATACCTGGGAGTGGATGCTGCCTATATGCGAGCCAGCCGGGCTATTCCTCTTCCATATGTGCGCTATTATCTCTATCCAGAACGCGTGCTGGCCCAACAACAAGGCAAAACGCCGCGCGCTCGCCAGTTGCAAACCCTCGAACAGGAATTACTCTCGCAATACGAGAGCATCAGCAAATATGGTAGGGGCGACCCTGGCGGTCGCCCTGGAAATCCTGATGCCCCTGGCGGTCGCCCTGGAAACGCGCCTGTATCCCAGGCAGTCGCGAAACGAGGAGCGGTCTGGTATAGCGCGATCATCATTCCTGTACTGGACGCGCTCGTCAACGATCACGCCTCCACGTGGATTGTCAGTGTTGCCAATGGAAGCCTGATTCCCTGGCTGCCTCTTGATACTGTCATCGAAGTTCCGTGCAACATAGACGGTCGTGGCGTGCATCCACTGCCTGTGCCGGAGTATCTACTGCCCCTGGAATTGCGCGCGCTGCTCTATTCGCTGGCCCTCTACGAAGAGTTGGCAGCGCCAGCCATTGTCCAACAGGATCATGACCTGGCGTTGCGCGCACTTTTAGCACATCCGCTTGTGCGCACTGTGCAACGAGCGGAAGCTGTATTGAAAGCTGTATGGTCGGCAGGAGGCGTGTGAGATGGGATATGCAGCTTATAGTGGCGCGCTGGATATCGGCGGCACAAAAATCCTGGCGGGTATTATCGACGAGGCGGGCGAACTGGTGGCGCGCAAACGCATCGAGACGCAGGCAGTGCGCGGCCCGGCAAACGTGATCGCGCGTGTAGCCGACCTGCTGCGCGAACTGGCGCGAGAGGCGCGGATACCAGTAGAAACGCTGGCAAGCATTGGATGCAGCGTGCCTGGCCCACTGGATAGCGCGCGCGGCGTGGTGATCTTCTCGCCCAATCTGGCCTGGCGCGAGGTGCCACTGGCGGCGTTGTTGTCCTCCGAACTGGGCGTGCCTGTCAAGATTGAGGATGATGCGCGCTGCGCGGCGCTGGGCGAAGCGCGGCGAGGAGCGGCGCGCGGCGCGCAAAACGTGGTCTACGTGACTATCAGCACCGGCATTGGCGGCGGCGTGATTATCAACGGAAACATCTATCGTGGTTCGCATGGCTGCGCGGGTGAAGTAGGCCACGTGACGCTTGATGCCAATGGGCCGCTTTGCGCGTGCGGGAACGCGGGCTGTTTCGAGAGCCTGGCATCCGGGACAGCGATTGCGGCGCGTGCGCGGCAAGCAGTTCAGCATGGCGATGAGACTATGCTGGCTCGTTTTCGCGATGAGCCAGCCCTGCTCACGGCAGAGCATGTGATCGAAGCGGCTGAAGCAGGCGATGGTGTCGCCTCGCGCATCGTTGAAACGGCCAGTACGTATATCGGTATCGGGCTGGCGGCGGTAGCCGCTATGTATGATCCACAGTTGATCGTGCTTGGAGGCGGTGTGGTGCGCCCGGACGGCGCGCTGCTGCGCCGGGCGCGGAAGACGTTCCAGGAGCGTGCCATCCAACCGCTAGGCGCGCTGGTGCGAATTGTGCCAGCCGCTTTGGGTGACGAAAGTGCGTTATGGGGCGCGGCTTCTTTGATAAATACAGTTGTGTAACCAACCCTTTCACCGTTCTTCTCTAGTCTACTTGACAATTCATAGTTAGTAAAGTATACTAACTGCATCGAAGTTAGGAAAGTTTACTAACGTATTTGGAGAATCGCTACTCGAAGGCGGCGTTGTTGTCCTCCGAACTGCGCGTGCGCTGCCTCTTTGATAAATGCTGTTGTGTAGTCTATATCAGGCAGGTACAAGATGTTTGAACAGGTACCGGTAGAAATGTTGCAACGCGCGATGCACCCACCCGTGTTGTATGGGCGGCGCATCCTGGCGGAAACGCTGCACTCGACGCGGGAATTGTGGCAGGCCGAGCAATATATCATCCTTACACAGCCGGAGGCCTGGGATGCCGCGCGCGAGCAGTTTAGCGATGTGGATGGCAGCCGTGTTGTCTACCTGCGTTCGATGGAGTACTCGCAGCTTATAGAAATGGAACTGGCCTTACCCACCGCCGGCATGGTCATGGGTATTGGAGGTGGCCAGGCGCTGGATGCCGCCAAGTTCGTAGCATGGAAGCGAGACCTTCCATTGATACTTGCCCCCACCATCGTCTCGGTGGATGCTGCCGTTACGAATACCATCGCTGTGCGCGAAGGGCAACGCGTGCGCTACATAGGCTTTGTAGTCGCGGATGCCATACCCGTAGATTTCGCGGTGATCGAACAGGCTCCCGCCGCGCTCAACCGGGCGGGCATTGGCGACTTGCTCTCTATTCATACCGCTCTGTGGGACTGGCAGCACGCCGGTCAGAACTTTGATCAGGCAGTGGCGTCCCAGGCAGGCGCTATTCTGGAAGAACTGGATGCGCGCGCTTCATTGATTGCTGCCTGCGAGGATGAGGCGCTGCGCTTCATCATGCAGAGCTACATAAGGGAAAACACACTGTGCCTGCAAGTCGGTAGCAGCCAGCCGGAGGAGGGTTCGGAGCATTTCCTGGGTTACAACCTGGAATACATCACGCGGCGTGGCTATGTGCATGGTCAACTGATCTGTCTGTGTGTCTACGCCATGGCGCGTTTGCAGCAGAATCGCTCGGAGTGGGTGCGCGCGCTGATCGAGCACGCGGGCTGCCCCTGGCGACTACATGAACTGGGCATTACACGAGAAGACTTTGTACAGGCATTGCTGTCATTACAGGAATACGCTGCAAAAGAAAGTTTCCCTGCCAGCGTGATTACGCAATGTACGATCACGCGTGAATTTGCCGAACAACTCGCGTGTGAATGCGATGATTGAGGGATGTACTCACGCTGGCAAGTTCTATATCTTATCACATCTGGATGAAAGGAGGGGTGTTTGTGTATAGCGCGACGGATCGCGCTTGTCCGAATGGTCGGTTTAAAACAATTAGCGCGATGTATCGCGCTGCCATATCACACAAAATTAGGAGGTATTATGGCGAGATCTGCCGAAGGCGCCTCTCCAGCGGCGTCGGTCTTTGTTCGCCAGGCCACCGGCCTGGTGCGTGAGCTATCATGGTTCGATACCTTCATCATGGTGTTTGCTATCCTGAATGTGCCTCTGGGGCTGTCAGAGGTGGCGGCTTTTGCCACGGGTGGTTCAGCGTACCCTGCCGCGAATATGCCCCTGGCTTTTATCCTCTCTGCGCCGGCCATGCTTACGCTGGGTATGGTGTACGCGCTCTTTACCGCAGCTATGCCCCGTTCCGGCGGCGACTACGTCTGGGCTAGCCGCGTACTGCACCCCTCGATTGGTTTTGGCGTCAACTTCTTTGTTTCGTTTATCTTGCTGTCAAGCGCGGGCCTCAATAGCCTGCTGATGGCTACATGGTTCTTGCCACCGGTATTCCATATCCTTGGACTGAATGGACTGGCTGCGTTTAGCGCTGATACCACGGGTTTTGGCGCGGTCACGATTGGCACGCTTGTAACGCTGCTCTTGCTAGGCGTCTTCTTGCTCGGCCTGCGCCGTGTGCGCCAGATCATGTTTGGCCTGTTCGCGTTCATTACTGTTGGCACCATCTTCTGGCTGATCTTGCTCTTCGCGTTGCCACACAGCGATTTCGTCACAAACTTCAATGCCAGCCAGGGCAGTGGCGCTTACCAGGCGGTCATGGCTGCCGCGACGAAAGCTGGCTACCAGATATTGCCGAGCGCGGTCTTCTTGAATACCTTCTCGGCGGTCATCTACGCCTTCCAGAGTTACAATGGCTTCCAGAACTCCGGCTACTTCAGCGGCGAAATCAAGCAGGCTTCCTCGTCTGTCTTCCGCGCTATGCTGTCCGCGCTGATCTTCGGCGCGATTGGTTTCAGCCTGGGCATGCTGGCCATATACCACTATTACGGGCAAGATTTTATCGGCGCGCTTGCCACCAATGGCCTTGCCTTTCCTGGCAGCAATCTGCCATTCCCGGCAGTCATGCCCGCGCTGGGCTTGTTCGTGACCACCAACCCGATCGTCCACATGATTATCGCGCTGACTTTCCTGGCGGCCATCTTCTGGATTCAGCCCCCGGCGGTACTGATCGGCACGCGCAATCTTTTTGCCTGGTCGTTTGACCGCGTCCTACCGGGCAAACTGGCCGATGTTAACGACAGGCTGCACTCGCCGGTTATCGCGACGATCATTGTGGCAATCGTCATTGAAGTGTTCACGCTGATTACCATTAAGACCAGTTTCTTTGGGAACTTGCTCGGCCTCGCGGCTTTCAGCGCGCTGGTGGGTGTGATTATGTCCTTCGCGGCCATTGTCTTCCCATTCAGGCGACCCGACATCTTCGAGAAGTCGCCGCCTATTGTGCGCGCGCGTCTGCTTGGTATTCCGGCTATATGCATCTGGGGCGCGCTTTCGCTGATCGTGAACGCCGTTCTATGCTATATTGCCTTCAGTTCGCCGGTTTTCGGTGGCAGTACCAACATCCTTGATCCCACCTTTCTGAAAGGTGTGTTCTTCAGCGCATTGGGGCTGATTATCCCGATTGTGTTCTACTTCATCTCACGCCTGGTGAGTAAGAATGTGCGCAAACTGGATATCTCGCAAGCCTTCGATGAAATCCCGCCAGAGTAGGCAAATCACATATATGTATGGGTTGGTAAGGCGGCTTGATTGTCTTATCAACCCATACATACAGGGAGAATGTTGTTATGAGCGGTATGCGTCTCTTTTTCGCTACTGACCTGCACGGGTCGGATGTGTGTTTTCGCAAATTCATCAATGCTGCTAAATTCTACAAAGCGGATGTGCTGGTGCTCGGTGGAGATATCACGGGCAAACTGATTATGCCCATACAGCGCGATGCAAGCGGTAACTACACTTTTCGCAGGCATGGCGAAGATTATAGCGTCAGCGAGTCGGAGTTTCCCCAGGCGCAGAAGCAACTGCGCGATGCTGGCTATTACCCAGCCGTCCTGTCACGCGAGGAAATCGACCAGTTGAGTGCAGACAAGCAGCATGTCGAAGAACTTTTCGTCAAACTGGCCTGTGAATCGATTACTCGCTGGATGGATATGGCCGAGGAGCGATTGCAAGGAAGCGGAGTCGAGTGCTATATTTCCCCCGGCAACGACGATCCGCTCGCAATCGATGCCATCCTGAGTCGCGGTGGCCTGGTGGTCAATCCCGAAGAGCGGGTGGTTATGCTGCGCGGCGAATGGGAGATGATTTCCTGCGGAACGACCAATGTCACGCCCTGGCATAGCCCGCGCGAAGAGTCCGAAGAGCAACTGGAAGCGCGCCTCGACAGACTAGCAAGACTGGTCAAAAACCAGGCCACAGCCATCTACAATATTCACGTACCGCCCTATAACACGAGTATCGATCGCGCGCCCAAACTCGACAGCAATCTCAAGCCCATCGTCATACCCGGCGGCGTGCAGCAAACGCCTGTCGGTAGTACGGCGGCGTCAGACATCATCAAACGCTACCAGCCGATGCTGGCTCTGCACGGGCACGTGCATGAATCGAAGGGCAATGTGCGACTTGGACGCACGCTGTGCATCAATCCTGGCAGCGAGTATGGTGAGGGCGTGCTGCGCGGCGCGCTGGTGCAAATTGGCAAAAAGGGCATTGAAGACTATCTTTTAACATCCGGTTAGAGGAGCTTTACTATGGCAACGTTACAGGCGGGCGCGGCTCGCGTGGTAATCACTCCGCCCATCGGGGTGCCGCTTTCAGGATATTTCGTGGCGGAGGGGCGCAAAGAAACGGCACGCGAAGTGCATGACGATCTCTACGCGCGCGCCCTGGTTTTGCGCGCTGGAGAGAATACTGTGGCTGTTGTGACCACCGACCTGATCGCGCTGGGCGATGAAGAACTGGCGATGGTTCGCGCTGAGGTGCAGCAAAAAGCGGGTATCGCTCCCGAACATCTCATCCTGGCCTGCACACACACGCATTCCGGCCCTATTGTCCATCCTTTCCCACCCAGCGAGATTGTGCCGGGGCAGGCCGATGAAGCCTATTTCCACCTGCTGCCGCGCTTGATCGGCAGCGCGGTGGCGATGGCGAAGCGGCGTCTGCGCCCGGCGCGTATTGGCGCGGGCAAAGGAGCGAGCTACATCAACATCAATCGCCGCGAGAAGTTGCCCGATGGCACGCTGCGCGGGTTACCATTCCTGGGCAGGAACCCCGACGGCATCCATGACCGCGAAGTGGGCGTACTGCGTGTAGACGACGCGCAAAGCGGCAAAGCGCTGGCCGTGCTGCTCAGCTACGCCTGTCACCCTGTGGTGCTCGGACCCAATCTTGAAATCTCTGCCGATTATGTTGGCTATACCGTCAACTTCCTGGAAGAGAACCTCGGCTCTGGCACCGTCGCGCTTTTCGCTAATGGGGCACAGGGCGATATGAACGCCATTGTGCATCCAGGCACCCACGAAGATGCTCAGCGCCTGGGCATCACGCTCGGCGCGGAAGCCTTGAAGGTCGCGTTGAGTACGGAGACGCATCCCGATGCGTCCATTGCCACAGGCACGCGACGCGTCGAATTGCCGCTCAACCCGGCCTCCGCGCCTGAGCAGCAGCGCGCCTATATCCACTTTTTGCAGCAGGAACACGCGCGCTTCACCCGCGAAGGTGACACCCGGCGCGCCTGGGATATCGAAATGCGTCTCGATGTGGCGAACTATCGCCTGTATAACCACGAGCGCATGCGCCATCCCTTTATGCCAGCCGAAATCACCGCTTTTGGTATTCAGGGCGACAACGTCAGTATCGGCCTTGTCTCGGAACCGGCAGAGCTATTTTGCGAATACGGCATCAAAGCGCGCCAACAATCGCCTTTCGCAACCACGCTGGTGCTTGGCCTGGCGAACGGCTTTATCAGCTACGTGCCGACTCCCAACGTTTACACGGAAGGCGGCTATGAAAGCGAGGCAACACAGGTTGCGCCCGGAGCCGGCGAGCAACTCTGCCAGACAATGATCGACGCGCTTAACGCCGTCGCGTGATAGCAAGAAAAGGAATATATACATGTCCATTCTCGAACGTCTACCCTATGCTAATGTCAAACGCCTGGAATTTGGGCGCGGCGTCGCTAACGATGTTGGATCGCAGTTCGGTCGATACATTGTTACTACTATGTCTATCCCCTGGAATGTAGTCAGCTCGCGCATTGGCAAGCCGCCCATTCATGTTATCGATGTGCAGGATATGGACCTTGAGCGCGCCATTGCCCTTGAAGCTGCCGCGCCACCGTGCGATACCGTTGTAGCAGTAGGCGGTGGGCAATCGATGGATATGGGCAAATATATCGCCTGGAAGCGCGGCATACCCCTGGTCAATATTCCTACCATCGTTTCGACCAATGCTTATGTCACCCAGGCGGTTGGTGTGCGCAACCAGGGCAAAGTCGAATACATTGGAGACGTGACGCCCGAACTGGTGCTTGTCGATTATGACCTGATACGTACCGCGCCGCCGGAGTTGAACATCGCTGGCTGTGGCGATATCCTCTCCATCCATACCGCTTCGTTTGACTGGCAACTGGCCTATACGGCAAGTGAGGAGCCACGCGGATATAAGCCTGAGGCGGTTGAGCGGGCACGGGCGCTCGTGCAGCGGTTAGACGAATCGGCAAACGAGATTCGCGCGCTGAGCGACGACGGCATACGCGCTATCGTGGAATGTTACCTGGAGATCAACGATATCTGCATTCCCCTGGGCCATTATCGAGCCGAGGAGGGGCCAGAACACTTCTTCGCCTACAATATAGAGTATCTAACAAGGCGCACCTTCGTGCATGGCTGGCTCGTGGGCCTGGGCATCCAGTTGATGAGTCGCTTGCAGGATAACCGCCCGGGTGAAATTGTGGCTATCATGGATCGCCTGAACTTACCGCATAGCCCGCGCGCCAACGGCCTTACACGCGCGGATGTCGTTCGAGCGTTACAGACCCTGCGCGAGCGCACGCTGGCGGATGAACGCTGGTACGGCATCATTCACCAGCGCGACATCACGCCGGAGTTTATCGAGCAGGTGACGAGCGAGCTAGAATTTTAAGGAACGAGTACGGCTTTGCCCTGCACTTTGCGATTAAGCAAGTCGTAGAGCGCGTCGGCGGCGCGTTCGAGTGGGTAGGTAGCGGAAATATGCGGACGAAGTTTGCCCTCGGATAGCCAGGTAAGCAACTCCTTGAGGTTTTCCTGGTTGTGCTGCGGCTCGCGCTCGGTGAACGCGCCCCAGAAGACGCCCACGATGGAGCAGCCCTTGAGCAGGGTGAGGTTGAGTGGGATGCGTGGGATTTCGCCGCCCGCGAAGCCGATGACCAGGAAACGCCCTTTCCAGGCCATGCTGCGCAGCGCCGGCTCAGAATAGCTGCCGCCGACGGGATCAAAAATCACATCGACGCCCTGACCTGCTGTGATCTGTTTGATGCGCTCGCGCAGGTCCTGGGTGGCGTAGTTGATGACCTCGCTCGCGCCATGCTGACGGCACGTCTCTAACTTTTCATCGTTCGATGCGGCGGCAATCACGCGCGCCCCCAGTTGTTTGCCGATCTCAATGGCTGCCAGCCCCACGCCGCCAGCCGCTCCCAGCACCAGCAGCGACTCACCCGGCTGAATCTGTGCGCGATCTTTCAACGCGTGGTGCGAAGTACCGTAGGTCAGTACGAAGGCCGAGGCAATCGTGAAATCCAGACCGGCGGGCATGGGAATGATTTTAGACGTATCCACTACTACCTCTTCGGCAAAGCCGCCCCAGCCGGTTGAGGCGATCACGTGATCTCCTACGCTGATGCCTTTCACCCCTTCGCCTACCTCTTTAACGATGCCCGCCACCTCGCTCCCCGGCGAAAATGGCATGGCCGGTTTGAACTGGTACTTCCCCTGGATGATCAGTGTATCGGGAAAATTAACGCCGCACGCCTTCACATCGACAACTACCTGTCCCTTGCCGGGATGTAGCGGCTCTATCTCTTCGATAACCAGCGTTTCGGGCATACCATAGGCTTTGCACAATACGGCTTTCATATGCGGATTCCTCCTCAGTTGGCGACCCGGCAGGCGTAGAGATACCAGGCGCAGCAGATGTCAGTTATTTACCATCATCATATCATGCCTTCTAGATTTTTGCCCGCCGCCATCACCCACAACGTATTCTTATTACCCTGCTAATACGTGTTGGTAACAGCATGACCGGCATATGAAAAAAAGTAACTGAACCTGAAATGTATTGAGAAGGATACATGAGTATGGAAAGGAGAGGACAATGAGGCCGAATATTACCGTACCAAACGAGATTCGTGGAGCAAATAGAACTGCTCGCAATGCTGCCACCGGCAAATGGATGACAGGCTTTGCGCGCCTGGGTTACGCGGCAAAAGGCGTTGTCTATCTTATTATCGGATTTTTAGCGGCCAAACTGGCCACCGGTCAGGGAGGCTCGGCAACGGACCAGCGCGGCGCTCTGCATACCATTTACGGCCAGCCATTCGGCAAATTTTTATTGATCATTGTCGCTATCGGGCTGCTCGCTTTTGCTCTATGGAGTTTAATTCAAGCCATCTATGATACCGAAGGCAAAGGACGCGATGCGAAGGGCATCATCGGGCGTATTGGGTATGCCGCGGTGGGCATTGCTTACGCGGCCCTGGCGCTTGGGGCCTATCAACTGGCTACCGGCACTGGTAATGGGGGACAAAGTTCTACTTCTTCAACTCAGGACTGGACGGCGAAGCTGCTCAAACTTCCGTTTGGCGTACCACTGGTCGTGATTGTAGGGCTTGTAGTGCTGGGCATTGCCGTTTACCTGTTTGCAAAAGCCTATACGGCGAAATTTCAGCGCCGCCTTGGCCTTGCATCTCTGAGGGCGCAGGTGAGAAAATTCGCCATTTTCATGGGTCGGCTTGGGTATGCCGCGCTCGGCGTAGTCTTCACCATCATCGGGATTTTCATGATTGTGGCGGCTGTTCAGTTTAATCCCCAGAAGGCGAAAGGGCTGGATACGGCGCTTGGCGAACTCCTGAGCCTGCCTTTCGGCCCCGTGTTGCTAGGCATCGTGGCGCTCGGACTGATCGCCTACGGCGTTTATTCATTCGTGGAGGCCCGTTATCGCCGCCTCGGACGCGCGTGATTCAATTTAAAGTACGAAACAGGATCAAAAGGACAACAGGCGCGCCTGTTGTCCTTTCCTGCTACCGCCATCACGCCTGATGCTTGAGAAGCCAGCGAACTCATAGTAAAGATTTGTAGGGACGCGATTCATCGCGTCCCTACAAATCTCCCTTGTTTTTCATCCGGAAGGATATTGATCCTGATGCTCCTGTTTTATTTACAGGCCCAATTTATTGTGACAGTGTTGCCCGTTCCCACACTTCCCCCTTGCCCAACTATAGTGAAAGTATCATAGCAGCCCGTGGTGACGCTAACCGTAGTTAAACTTCCATTGGGCGTGACTGTGCCACCATTAGTAGGCTGGAAAAGAGCGCCACTGGCAGTATGGGCTATCCAACTCATTTCGCCCTGGCCCCCTGAAACCATATAGGGCGTGATAGTGCATTGATACTGAGAGCCTTGCGTGATAGCAGTACAGTTCCAGTAGGAACTCAGTACTGCATTACAACTCCAGTTCACATAAACACCGCTCCCTTGGTTGGTGGCAGCAAACAAGAAGAATGCGTTGACCGGGCAGAAACGGTCCGGTATGGTAATGGTTATCGGCAGCGTTTGACCGGGAGACATAGTGCCTCCGTATGAACTGAACTGGATATCGGGGTTGCTGGCCGAGACGTTCCAGGTTAAGTTCTGTGTTGCGTCTGCGTTCACACTCAGCGTCTCTATGCAAGTCCACCCGCTACCAGCGGCATATGAGCAACCCGACGCATTCGGGAAGCTGCTCGGCGAAAATGAGAGCATTGCCGGAACAACAGTTGGCGACGGGCTGGGTGGTGGCGGTGGAGTAGGTGTAGGTGTACAACTCCACGGAACCTGGACGGTATTTGGCCCGTTAAAGTAAAGCGTCCCACTCACACAATCGCCAGTCGGTATGTAGATGTTGATTGTTGTGTTTCCACCGGCAGTCAGGGTCCCACTCTGCGCGGTACCCGTCACTCCCGGCATATTACTCGATGTCGATATAGACCACGACAGTGTGCCTGATCCAGAAGATGCGTAGAGCGTTTCCGTACAGGTCCAGCCATTGCCGTTATTGGGACAGTTACTATCAGCCGTCAGACTTGACGGGCTTACTGAGAGCGTGAGCGGCGGAGGCGGTGTCGTTGGTTGCGAGCACGCCGCCCAGTTCACCTGAATGTTGTTGCTACCCTGGGCTGAGAAGGTAAAGGTACCTGGATTGCCATTACAGGAAATGGAGTAAATGTAGACGGTCTGTGACGAATTACCCGGTGTGAGTGTGCCATTTGTCTGTGATACTGTGACCCCCAGGTTATTGGTCTCAGACCAGTTGAGCGTTCCCTGTGGGCTTTCACTCAACTGGACAGAACAATTATACCCGCCATTTCCGTCTGAAGAACATGCAGACGAGTTTTGATTCAGGCTTGTTGGATTGACGCTCAGTGTTGGTGTTTGTGGCTGTGGTGGGTTGCAATTCCACTGCACCTGCGCCGCGTTGTTTTGTCCCTGGAAGCCGAATGTCCCGCCTGTACACTGTATATTATTGACTGCCACCGTCGCCTGCGTTTGCCCCGTGCTGAATTGTCCTGCTGCAGGCGTGAAAGTTCCTCCCACGTTAGTGTATGATGACCAGCCCATGTTGCCCGCCGGACTCTCAGAGAGCGTCACCTGGCAGTTATAAGTGCCACCGCTGTTGGCAGAGCATTGCGACGAGTTCAGCGTGTTTGGACTTACCGAAAGAAGTGGTGTTTGCGGCGTGGGCGCGGTACAAGTCCACGCTACGGTGGCTGAATTGCCTGATCCCTGCCCGGAAAAGGTTATGCTGGCGCTGGCCGGGCAATTTTGCTGCGGCACATTCACCGTTACCTGCTGTGTATGGCCTGGCACTACTGTGCTATTTGGCGGGCTTATAGTAATACCATTGATGCCGTTGCTGCCTGAAGTCCACACCAGGTTGCTCTGTGAACCGGCAGCCGGGGAGATATTCACAATGCAGCTGTAGCAATTGGTCAAGCTGGTCGGGCTGGCCGTCAGAATAGCCACTGGTGTGGGCGGCGGCGTGCAACTCCACAGCACCGGGGCGCTGTTGGCGGCTCCGGCGAAGGTCAGGTACGCGCTGGCCGGGCAACTCGTATTTGGTATAGTCACCGTCACCGGGAAAGACTGATTCGCCAGCAGCGTACCTGCTGACGGGCTGAAGGTGATGCCCGCTATCCCTGTACTCGAAGTAGACCATTGAACGCTGGGCTGCGAGCCTTGTCCACCCTGCGAAGCCGTGAGTATGACCGTGCAACTAAGACATCCATTGGTAAAACTGCCTGGATTGGCGGAAATGCTCAGCGCGCTGCCGCTGGAAGCGGTGACATTGACCGTAATACCCACTGGTGGTAGTGTATTGCTCGCGTTCGAGGTGATTTTGAGTTGCGCTGTATGCGCGCCTGGTGAAAGGGTAGCTGTATTGACTGTGACCGACAGAGACCCTGGATAACCGCCAGCCAGCACGGTTCCCGCGGATGGGCTGAGTGTGAGCCAGGTGGGGTTATCCGTACTGGCTTGCCATTTCAGCGCGTCATTGCCGCTATTGCCGATAGTAACGGTTTTTGTTGCCTGCTGGCCCTGTGGGAGCGTATCGAAGGTGATGCTTGGTGGATCAACTGTCGAAATGGCTTGCTTTTTGCCACCGGAGGCCAGCACGTTGATGGAGACCTGGATACTATCATTTCCCCCATTCGATTGAAATTGTATCGCGCCGTTAAACGTGCCTACTGATAATGTAGTGGCATTGGCTGTCACATAAATGGTTCGCGGGGGTGCGCCTTTTTGAATAATGTCGCTCTGCTTGCTGAGCGTCAGCCAGGCAGTATTTGCGGTACTGCCTGTCCAGTGCAGAGGCTGTCCGCCGGTATTTTCAATCTGATCTGCCAGGATGACTTTAGATCCCTGGATAACATCTGAGCTGAGCAGATGAGTCAGCACGTGTAGTTTAGCGGCAACTTGATGGAAGGGTGGCGGGCCTGATTGTGAATTCTTAAAGACAATTATACCGATGCTGCTCGCGATAAGCAGGAGACATAACGCGATAGCGATGAAGCCGCGCCGCGACCAGAGCCGGGGATAGGCAGTATAGATTTTGCGCGGCAGCAGCGGACTGTTAGTAGTCGCCGTGTTGGATGCGCTTTGATAATCTTCATAAAGCGGCGCCGGGGTGGTATGCGAAGCATGAGCGGCTGCCCCTTCGTTTTCGGTTCCACCCGCTTGATCGTCATATAGCGGGGTAGGATTACTATTGTTCGTTTTGCCGTAGTCGGGATAGAGCGGCGCGGGAACGGCATAGCGGTTTTGTGAAGTAGTCTCTTCGTCAGTTTCTACGAAAGACATGATGGGCAGCGTTTTGCTGTCGTCCATCTCTTCAGGATACTGTCCGTTTACTGGCGTCGGGTCATCGTATTGCGCGGCTTCAGTCGCCAGCGATACGTTTGGATCGGTATCAACTACCGGCGCATCAGCAAGGATAATGGCAGAGTCAGATTGATTCTCGCCAGAGTTCTCTATGGTGTTATCTTCTAAAGCCGGGGCCGTATCTTGCCATGCAACATCATCAGGCACCAGAAGATCGTCTATGATTGCTATAGCGGGAACAGGTGTCTCCGGGTTGGGGATAGACCAGCCCTTGATGGTCATATCTCCTACTTCCGTCGAGACGGCTATATCGCCGGGTGTAAGCTCTTCCATTCGTAAGGGCGCGTGTCTGCTATTTATATCCTCCGCGCCTGGCAAGTCCAGACCGCACTGCGTACAGGCGCTGGCATCATCAGGAAGAGGCGTTTCACAGTAATCGCAAAGTTTCATACTACATTTCTCCTCTCGCTTGTATGCGGAGTGGCTGGCTGCCGGGGTGCAATGAAATAGAGTAATAAGGCGATCAGCGCCAAAACCAGCGCGATCATAGAAAGATTGAGATAAAATGGCGCGGCGCTGCCGGACGCCGCAGTTGTGCCTGTTTGCTGCTGCGTATTCGCGTTCACGGTGATTTGAAATAGGAGTATGCTGGTGATGTGACCAGCGCTGGTTTCGCTTATGCACGCGCTGTAACTTACGGCGGCGTTGAGCGTTGTTGGAAGTGTCAGTTGGATTGAAAAATCGCCATTAGCTCCGGTCGTCTTTTGCGCGGAATGAGCGACGCTGCGCGTGGTCAGGACAGTTGGCGTGGGGCAGTGCATATCACTCCCCTGTGCCGCTATTATGCTGGCGGTGGGCAGGACGAATAGTTCGATGGTGGCGTTCGTTGTCCATCTCTGCCCCTGAATATGAATGGTGGACCCCTGCGAATAGGTATAGTTAGCCGGGTTGTCTGTGGCAATCGAGGCCGAGCAATTGGAAATCTCGATTTTAATGCACGGTGCGGGCGATGGTAGTAGCGGGGAAGGAGTCTCTTGTGGCGTGACTGTTGTCGTGGGTGTGATACGCGACAAAGCCAGCGCCCTGGGTGACGCGCTGGTTAAGACGGAGAGCGTGAGCATTGCCAGGCAACATGCCAGCATACCTGAGATGAGCAACAGCAAGAATGGTTTACGCATGCTGCCCTCCTTGAACGCCTGTGATGCGCAGCGCGGAGCCTGGATTAAGCGCGATGACGTGCGTAGAAGTGAGAATGAACAGCACGATAACCACGATCAGAGCCGCGATAATCAGCGCCAGGAGCGCGATAAACAATCGTGTTCTCATGGATCGGTTTGGTGAGATCGTGGGAGCTGGTGACTGCGCCTGTTTCGCCAGGGTCTCCGTAGGAGTAGAAACAGCAGGTACGGGTGCGGCTTCATCATCCACAGGGTTAGAATTGGA
This sequence comes from Ktedonobacteraceae bacterium, assembly GCA_035534255.1. Classification (GTDB taxonomy): domain Bacteria; phylum Chloroflexota; class Ktedonobacteria; order Ktedonobacterales; family Ktedonobacteraceae; genus CF-113. Next base: position 29,139 of record DATLSI010000103.1, read on the forward strand.
TGAGCGCGGCTGCATGACAGGCTTGAAAGAGGATGCGCCATTGTATATTTTCTTTTCCCAGTCGGCCACGGCCATGCTTTGTGTGAGCGATAGCCTCTGTTGAGACAACGTTGGAGTGTGGGCTGGCTGCGCCTGTGCTGCCTGTCTAATGCTGGCCTGGATTGCGGGCAAACTGCGTGGCATACGCTGGTCGCGCAATGAGGCCATAAGCTCATCAATATAAGGCCACATCTCAGCGCGGCTGAGCTTGCGTAACTGGGTAATGTGGCTGGTAGCCAGTTGAAATGCCTGATAATCCGCCTCGGAGAAGAGCAATTGCTCGGATTCGTCAGCGTGCCATTCATCGTAAAGTTCAGGACGATGCGCGAGCATGTCCAGTGAAATGTAGATGACCAGGGCCGCGAAACGATCCATATCGAGCGAGTAAGGACGGGTACGCGCAGTAAAAAACGTGGGGTGCTGGAACGCGCCATGCCCGTATTCAGTTTGCGCCCGCCCCGCCAGTTCTGGTATCCAGAGATTATCGTAATCGATCAGTTTCAACGCCAGTGTTGAACCGCGTTGTTGCACCAGCACATTGGTCAGATCGAGGTCGCCGTGTGCCATGGGAACGGCCTCGAGTTCGTAGATCATGCGCAGCCACGCGTCGCGCGCTTGCACCATCAAGGCCGCGTCGCTGTAATGGTCGGCGATAAATTCTCCCAACGGTGGCGCTCCGGCCAGGAAGGGCATTTTGATGAAAGGCAGAACGCGCTCGCCCACGACAATGCCGCGCTCGACCAGCACGGTAGGCAGCAGGGCCGTCACATTCCCCGCGCGGCGGCAAAAGCTGTCGATGGCCTGGTAACGTTCCACGATATCGGGCGGCGTTTGGTTGGGTGGATTGGTGCAGAAGCAGCGAATCATCCAGTCGCCAATCTTGTAGAGCGCCACGTAGAGATTCGCGCCGCCAAAACTGCTGATGCCCATGACATCCTGCGCCAGCATTCCGCCGCGCACGTCAGAGTCCAGCACCGTCTGTTGCCAGTGTTGTATGGCGAGATCATATTCATCTCTGGTGGGCCAGCGCAGCCCTGAAATTGCCATGCGTTCGTGTCCCCCTCACTATTGGCATGTCAGTTCGTTATGGTATTAAAGCGGTATAACCAGCATCGTCATATCATCGTCTTCTTCGATATGTTTTGCGCGCAGTTCTTCGTGCAGGATTGTACTGAACTCCTCCACACTCGCGCTATGCAGCAGCGCGGTGAGTTTATCGGACGGATAGCGTGTCTGTGACAGCATCCATTTCCCCACTGTGTCGGTTGCCAGAACCACGTAATCGCCCGGCAATGCCGAGCAGCGCAGCGTTTTGCGCGCCATCCAGGTCTGCTCAAAAAGGTTTGGGTGCGCGATAGTGAAAAGTGTATCGGGCTTGTAGCCAAATTGCGCGGGATGGGTCAATGGAAAGGCTGTTTGCATCATCCATAGGCCATCGATGCCCCTGTGAAACAGGAAAAATTGCGTGTCGCCAATAGCCCACACCTGGATATCGATCAAGCCCGCCGCGTTCAAAGGGGCAATGACGCAGCCTGCCAGCGTCGTTTGCGCGCCTTTGACGATCTCCTCGTTCCAATCTCCGGGCTGCTCTCCTTGCAGTTGTCGCAGCGAGTTCATGGCCGGTACCCAGCGCTGTTGCATCCATGCCTGCCACTCCGCGCAGCATTCGTGAAGCCAGTGCTGAAAGGCTTCTTTTTCGCTGAACGCTTCGACGCGCTCAACAAACCGTTGCGCCGTAATGCTGGCCCAGGGCCCGGGCAAGAAACTGCCACTGACCCCATCGGCAACCGCGTAGCAGCCCCGCGCCGCGTTCAGCGCGTACCTGTCCTGGCATTCGACGAGCGGTTCGCCCTCGCGGGGCAGTACGAAACAACGTTCGCCAACCGTTGGCTGCGCAAAACCAAACAGCGGGTCGCTCGCAATAGGCACGCCTGGCGACCCGTGCTGAATCGACACTTCTTCCGTGCTATAAAGCGTCGCGGGTTGACCGTATCTATCATGAGCAGAGACTCTGTCGGCTGCGGCAGCGAAGGACGTATGCTCGTTCAGCAGAGGCGCGGCATCTCGCACTCTCGCATGTGACCCGGCAAGTAAACGGCCCGACCACACGCAAGAGAGGGCTATTCCAAGCAAGCAGACCGCAAGCGCGAATAACAGGCGTCCCGGCGCGAGACCTGTCGCCGGAACCTGCATGGCTTGCGTCAACAGGTCTGCTCCCGCCAGCAGCGCGCTGGCGATTGAGAATAAAACGCCCACAATCGCCCAACCTTTACCTGTTGTGTGCTTTGCTCGAAGTAATGCTGGCATAAATGTTTTGCGATCCTCAAAAGTTGTTGGTTATTCGATAGCTGTCCCGACGGTTCCCCAGTGCAGGAATTTGATCAAGATGTCGGTATCAGCGTTGTAGACAAAACTACGCGCTGTACTGGTTAATTGCTGTCCGTTCAGTAACTCGCTCGCGGCTCGCCTGCGCAGGGGTTCGGGAATGACGCTGCTGATCTCGAATAGTTGCTGCGCAAAGGGTGAATTCAGGTAGGCAAGCTCGGATACACTGGCGGGGAAGACACACGATTGGCCGATGGCTTTTGTAAAATGACAGTTGAAGATGAGAATGCCGCCCTGCTGCGTCCCTTTTGACATGATCTCTTGCGCCACGGCCAGCAGGTTCCCGCCGCCGTTATCCTCTCCATCGGTGATGTTGATGATGATGGGCGGGAAGCATTCCTGGCGCTGCGCCTGGCCAAATTCTACCGGCGAGTGTAGCCACTGTCCCGCGATGTCCCTGGCGCGTTTGAAGGCTTCTGCCATCTGCGTTCTGCCTATCGAGCGCGGCTCAATCCAGAAAGGGCGGTTCTCCGTCACTTTGTGATAGGTGTTGTTGTGCGTGTCCAGCACATCGCGCATCACCTGCACGGTGCCGCGCGGATTCTTCCCCAGGAACGGAATATCCACCGGTTCACCCGATGGCGACAAGAGCGGATATACACTATCACTGTAGCCAAGAATGCTAAGGTAAGCATATTTTCTGCGCTCGCCGGTGCTGGCCTCGAACTTGGCCGATTGCACCATTTTGTGAATCAGATTGTTGAGCGCGGTCGTCGCGAAATCGGCTTTGCTATACTTCTGCCCGTCCACCTTCTCGCGCATAGAACCCGATTGATCGAGCAGGATGATAAACAATCCTGGGTAGCGGCGCGAAAAACGCCGCGTATAATACTGTCCAACCATGTTAAGCGTCATTAGCCTTCCCCCGAAGCGTAACAGACGGCGAACTATGATGCAAAGTAGATAGCTCAATCGACACAATCAAAACATACATGTTGAAACAATTTAATGTAACTTGCTATATTATGAATAGTGTAATAGAAAAGCAATTGAGCATGATGCCATTCTATCATACTTTGAATGAAATGTGTACTCTCAAATTGATGAGGTCTATATCCTTCCAGGTGAAAGATACGGTAGATTGTAGGGACGCGATCAATTGCGTCCCTACAATCTACCCGGAAGGACGGAGACCCTGCCCTGAAAGGTGCGCATTGTTTCCATACATTCTTCCTATCTCCATTGCTCAACTGGCAATACCATGCTACGATGCCTACAATACCTATCGATGAGATAGAGTATAGACAAATTGTAGAAACATAAATCCTAGGAAGGGAAACTATCATGGCTCGTAGCCCGCATCAGGAAAAAGCAGCATTAGGGCAAACCAGTTCCTCAGATCAAACCGTCATGACAGAACATGCTACTTCAACTTCGCCACTGAGTGCCGTACTTCTTCGTCTCCCTCAATACTACTTCAATGCATTGCTCAAGCCGTCGGTAGAAACATTTGCCCGTGATAATGAACCTGCGAGTTGGAGTCTTGTGTTGATTCAACTACTTGCATGGGCCATTCTGGATGCCGCGCTTGGTGTACTGGTGAATACGATCTCACCTCCTTCAACAAGCACGTCGTTCCAACGCATCTTTGCGCTTGCTACCTCTTATGGACTGGTTATTGCGGTACCCATGCTTTTCTTTCTCCTCATGGGCATCGTTTATCTGCTTGCAAGGTACTTTGGCGGCCAGGGAACCTTTCTGGAACAATGCAATGCCTCGCTTTACGTACAGGCCCCTCTCGGCATCCTTAGCAAACTCCTGGCATTGATACCAGGCGTGGGCAGAATCCTCAATTCCGTTTTGAGTCTCTACGGAATTGTGCTACAGGTCTTTCCAATTATGGCCGCGCACCGGCTCAGCAGAGGCAAGGCGATTGCTGCCATACTCATTCCATTAGTGACAATTGGAGTACTGGCTGGAGCAGTCTTCCTTCTCATGAGAAAGTAAGCTTTACTTTGCAGCCGGTTCTCCCTCTTCCTCCAAACGAAACATACCGCGTTCCTCCTGGAAGGTAAAAAGTTCGGCATAACGGCCCCAGTTGATGGCCGTTTCTAACTGTGCCTGCGCTTCTTCCTTGCCAAAATGCAACTCCAGAAATTGCTCGAAATGTTCTTCAGGCAAGACATGACGCGGAGCTGCCTGCAGCGCCTCGACAATCTTACGCACAAGCCTTACGGCAGGCAAGAACGAGAGGATAGGGATACTTTGCAGGATATCTAATATCGGGACCATGACCGTCTCTGCCCTGTGATGATGGGTCGCGGCAATATGCCCGTAGATCAGGGTGAAGACTAGCGAAAGTATATAGCCCAGCAACATACGCAACAAGGAGTACCCGGCGTAGAGCGGCAAAACCGCTGGAGAGAGTATCCGGCACAAACACCTGAGCCATCAAGCATCTCCCAACGAATTTCTCTTCCCTGATAGGGTAGCATAGGAGAAGCAATACGTGCTCTTGCAAATGAATTTCCAGAATTCAAAAATCAGCATCCAGAAATACATTGGAGTGAAATTATTGGCATGCGCACGATACTCGCGCACAGATACTTCGACACTGATCCAGATGTGCTATGGGAAGCAGTCACACAGGGTTTGCATGAACTCCAGCATAGTATCGAGACAATTCTAACTGCATAGGTGAGTCCAACTAAAAATAATCATCGTCACCGGAGAGTGGAGAACCATTATCTTCTTTCGGAATTACTGGCAGCACCAGCGCCGATGGATGCTCCACATCATGATAAATCCTCTGCTCCGCGACAGCTATCTCGACCGTTACCCCAAGTGGCGCTCCCGTATTCAAATTTCTATCATACTTCGGGAAGGCACTTGAAGAAATCTCCAAACCGATACTGTGACCCGCTTTGAAAACCTGCGCGGTATTCCAGCAATCGATCATGTAGTGATAAATTTTGCCCGGTTCAATCAATGAGGGTTTGTCCATGCCATCGCGGAAACGCGCGCGCACCATACCATCGCAGAGACGCTGCCGGAAGCCCGTGGGCCAGATATCGAGCAGTTTAGCCGTGAAATCGGTATCGGGCGCGGAGGATGACGCGTACAAATCGACCTTAATTGGCCCGGTTACTTCTGTATCTGCGGTCAGTGGTTCGGTGATGTAGACCAGCACATCGTCGCGGTGTTCGATAGCCGCGTAGTCGTCGGGGCCACCAATCTGCGAAGAGGTCAGTTCTGTTATGAATGGCACGGGGCGCGCGGGGTCGTAGCGATAATGGTCGGCTGGTTCGGCTGCTGATGATTGCGTTGTTGATAGTGTGCCATCTCCGAAACGGCTGTTGGCACGTCCGCTACTGTGCAGGTAATAAGTCGTCCACTGCGTGCGCGCCAGTGGCCATTCGCGCTCATCACGCCATTCGTTCGCGCCCATTACGAAGATACGCACAGGAGCTTCATTCAGACCGATTTCACTGCCATACCCTCTGAGCCAGCGATTGAACCAGCGCAGTTCTTCACCGCGCAAGTCGATCAACGCCTGCGGGCCAAAGTCAACCTCGCCCAGCTTTGAGTCTTTGTTGACCACGTGCCCCCACGGACCCATCAGCATGCGCTGGCTATTGCGTGCTGCCTGAGTTGCTCCGTGCGCTTGCATGCCCATGAAGTTGAGCGGCGTGCCGATCTGCTCATCATCGTACCAGCCTGAAATGTGCAGCGCTGGCACATCCACGCGCTCAAACTTGTGCTGGTAGCATATTGGCTGCCAGAACTCGTCAAGTTGCGCGTGTGCTATTTCCGTTCGCCAGTGGGGGATATGGCGACCCGCGCGCTTATCCATCGTCAAAAGCGGCAGGTGTTCGTACACTTTTTCCCACTCTACCGCTTCCATCAACTGGTTGTAGCGCCCGCTGACGAAATGCAGCCAGCACAGCGATATGGGAGAAGGCACGCCTGTCGGCGTCTCCACAAAGGGATCAGAGGGAGCCACGCGCACCACCATCGCCCGCAAATGAGGCGGCTGTTGCAGCGCGGCCAGCCACTGAATCACGCCCGGATACGAACTGCCGATAGTGCCGACATTGCCATCCGACCAGGGCTGTGCCGCGCACCACTCGATAGCATCATAGCCATCTTCGCCCTCGTTAAAGTAGGGGACAAACACACCCTCGGAATCGCCGCGCCCGCGCACGTCCATCGCTACAAAAACAAAGCCGCGTTCCGCGAAATACCTGGCGACCATTAGAATACCTTCGCTCAGCCTGAGATAAGGGGTACGCGTCAAGATGACCGGGAATCTACCCGGCTCTCCTGACCTGCTGAGCGGTTTATAGACATCAGCCGCAAGAGTAATACCATCGCGCATGGGAACACGCTGGTCAAATTCGATACGGACCTGGCGGGAGTCAGGTGCAGGCATGGAGATAATCCTTTCATATGTAGCTGCGCTCTTCAAATTATAATAGCATTTTATAACGCCGGGGGTTACGAGGATCGATCAGCACATCGATGGTACTGCCAGGTGGATGGTTTATCGGCAGGTTAACGTCCCCCGCGCCACTTTTGAAGTGGTAAACTTTATGCGTTGCAGGGTCTTCCCACTCAGCATGCAGGAAAAAAGAGGTCGTGTTTCGCCCTCTGGCGAGCAATGCATACTCCATGTTGATCTTTGTGACGGTGGCCACAATGCGTTTTCCATGCTTGCGCATACCAAAAAATAAGCGCATATAAAGTGTGAAGCCGCCAAAAGCCAGCAACGCCGTGGCACCGCCGAAAAAAAGAAGAAGTGCAGGCGGGAACGGTAACATCTGGCTTGCTCCATCCATTATGTAATTGCTACCTTTTGAGTGATACTACGTCACTTCACAGGTAGACCTCACTAAAATAGACGCCAGAAATGGGAAATCGTTGCAATACAGCCAGGGAGACTGCGAGGGTCGTAGTCGCAGCTCGCGAGAGCCTCATTCACTGCGAGTGCGGGCAGATCGTCCCGCTACATTGGACGCCGCGGGAGGAGAGGTTCCCGGCAGTTCGCGAACCTCTTTTTTATTCCACAGACGGCGGGGGATCAGTCTCATACTCAAGCAGATCGCCAGGCTGCACGCGCAGAGCACGCGCCAGGCGATTGAGTGTCTCAAGCGTGATGTTAGAGCGGGGATCGTTGAAGATACGGCGCATAGTTCCTTGATCAATATCGGCCAGGCGACTTAGTCGCGACTGGCTGATATGTTTTTGCGCGGCAACCTCTTTGACCTTGAGACGAATCATAGCGTGTTCTATGCTCCTGAGTCTTTCCACATGATGCTATGCAGGCAGTTTAAGGCAGTGAAATTGTTTTGAGAAGCCAGCAAAGATACTACAGTATAAAACTATCTGTATATAAGCAAGATATTATATGCTATAATTTCTAAGCAGGTGTTTTTATTCTACATCTCAAAACATCGTCATTCTGAAAGGATTCATGAAAGAGTACCAGGCGGCGCGCACGACGCTCCTGCGTTGATACCCTTAAATTGAAAAACGACGCGACGCGGGAGATGCAGGGTGGGGACCCTTGCGGTCGCCCTCGAACCTCTTATACCTCCTCTCATGCATCCTTATATTTCCTGACAAGGACTTTGACCCAGTTATTCTGCTTCTCGGTTGGGGCGAAATTGTGCTTTTGCAAGCGTTTTGCCATATCGTTGATAAAGGCGCGCTCGTTTGTTCCCACGCGCGGGTTATCGAGCGCGATAGTATCGAAGTAGGTGTTGAGTCGCTGCACCTGCTGGCGTAACGTGTCCAATTCAGGCGACGACAGGCCGCTGCGCGCTTCCGGCGCCATCGAACCTTGCCATTTATCATACGCTTCTCTATCGCCATTCCAGGCACCCAGACCGGCCAGTTCGTCTGCACGCTCGTTGTGGGCCTGTCCCGCGTGACCGCGCACCCATTGAAATGTGGGAGGTGTCCCGCGCTTTTTGAGCAGCACGCGGTAAAGTTCCCACAGGTCGGGATTGGCTTTGGCCTTGTATTGCCCCTGCGCGACCTTGATGGTATACTCACTATCGCTGTAAATGGTGAGAGGCTGATCGCGTGGCGCGAGGCATAGACCCGCCAGCACCGCAGTGATCTCTGCGCGGTTGTTAGTAGTCTCCGGCGAGCGGGGAATATGCCCGTAGCTTTCGATGCGCGGCGCATCCTCGCGTATATGCGCACCATCGGCGTAATCAACGGAGGCCAGGATAACGCTCCAGCCCGCCGGTCCGCCCGGATTCTTGATGCACGCGCCATCGGTGTAGGCTACCACGCCCTGTTTTCCCAGCGTGGAACGCGCCTTCTCAACTGGTATAGCACGCAAAGCATCAAGGATGGAACGCCATTCTAATGTCTCTTCTCCCAGGCTCATGCTACTTTTCTCTTTTCAATCCCTTTTCACTTATTTCATGGCGGCGATGGTCTGCAATATGCCGCCTACAATGGCCCACAACGCGATCAACCAGCTCCACGCGCCGCCGTGCCGCTTGCGAGCCTGCGCAACGGTGACGGTCTTGAACCAGCGAGCAGTGGAGGAACGACTCATACGCCAGACGATCAAAGGGGAAAAGATGACCAGGATTACCTCAGTGACGATGGGCCAGAAATTTCCCGCTTTGACGCTGCGGTACAGGCTGATGAGTGAGACTATACCGACCAGCGATAGCAGCGCGTTGGCAACAATCTGTATCTTCAGCGCCCAGTTTCGACCGCGCCGTATCGACTCGCCGAAAAGCGCGAGACCGGCGGCAACGGGCCATGCAATAACGAACAATAGGATATTGCCGAGGGTTGAACTGACGCCAGGGATTTTGAAGTTGCCTGGCTGGTTAAAAAATGTAGTTATGATTGGTGTCACAAAGACCTGCACGGCCAATCCCCAGTCAAAGGCGACGGACATACCAATGCCCTGCGGCGAAGGCAGTTCTTCTACAGCAGTTTCTATTCCTTCAGATTGACGGGTTTCTTTCAAAGCAGTTTTTCCTTCATTTAGCCACCAACGGCGGTAGATAGCATAGCACAAAGCGACGCGGGGAATGTACCCCGCGCCAGTGTTTAAGGGCTGTGCTGCCCTTACCAATCCTGCTTTTGAGACGATTGAGAGCGGCTAACAGGATAGAGTCTAGACATTTCTGACCAGCAGCCTGACAGCCTGCACAATATGGTGAGCGCTGATACCCGCCTCTTCCATCAGTTCGGCGGGCGTACCGGAGCCGGGCATAGATTGCACTGCCATTTTCACGATCCTCGGCATGGGGTCGTCGCGCTGGGTGAAAGCTTCAAGCACAGCTCCACCAAGTCCGCCCTCCGGCCAGTGGTCTTCTACAGTAACGATGATGTTGCCAGCTTCGTCAGCAGCCGCGAAGAGCGTTTCCTCGTCGATAGGCTTGACGCTATAGGCATCGATGATGCGCACGTGAATGCCCTGACTCTTGAGTTGTTCGTAGGCATCGAGAGCGTTGTGCAGCGTGATACCAGCCGCGACAATCGTCACCTCGTCTTTGTCCGATGAACGCAGCACCCTGCTGCCACCAATGCTGAATTGCTCATCGGGGCTGTACAATACCGGTGTCTTCTCGCGTGTTGTACGCATATAAACAATACCGTCGGTGTCAGCCATCTGCGCCACGAGCTGCGCGGTCTGGTTGGGATCGCTGGGGTAGAGCACTGTGCTGCCATATACGGCGCGCATCATGGCCAGGTCTTCCAGCGCCATCTGCGATGGGCCATCTTCACCAATCGAGACGCCCGCGTGCGAACCGACCAGGCGAATGTTGGCGCGCGATATCGCCGCCATGCGGATGAAATCGTAGGCGCGCGAGAAGAAAGCCGCGAAAGTCGAGGCGAACGGAATCTTGTGGCGCACGCTCATACCTACAGCCGCCGCGACCAGCTGCTGCTCCGCGATATACTGCTCGAAGAAACGCTCCGGGAAGGCTTTGGCGAACTCTTCAGCATAAGTCGAGTTGCTGACTTCGCCATCCAGCCCAATTACATTGGGGTTAGCCGCGCCCAGCGCCTTTAACGCGTCGCCATAGGCTTTGCGCGTGGCGACATCTTCTTTGCCATCATATTTCGGCAGCTCAAGCGCCTGCTTCTCGGCTTCTGGGGCTGGCTGGAGGCTTTCCGGCTTTTGCACGGGGAAGGTCTTGCTGCGCACATAGTGCAGCTCACTCAACGCTTGCTCTTCCTGCTGCTGGTTAAGCGCCTTGCCATGCCAGCCCTCTTTATTTTCAAGGAAGGAGACGCCCTTACCCTTCATGGTTTTGGCAATAATCAAGGTCGGCAAACCATTTGGCTGTATAGCCTGCGCGAATGCCTGGTTGATCTCATCATAGTTATGTCCATCGATTACAATGGCGTTCCAGCCAAAACCTGTAGCACGCGCTGCATAGGCGGCGGTATTCCAACCCAGTTCGGTTTCGCCGCGCTGCCCCAGGCGATTGCAGTCAAGAATAGCTACTATATTATCCAGTTTATAATGCAAAGCATGGTCGAAGGCTTCCCAGACCGATCCCTCCGCCATTTCGCTATCGCCCAGCAGCACCCAGATATGGTAGGGCAATTTGTCCAGATATTTACCGGCCAGCGCCACGCCAACGCCGATAGGCAGGCCCTGCCCCAGCGAGCCGGTCGCGACATCAACCCAGGGTAATACCGGAGTTGGATGCCCCTCGATGCGGCTGCCAAATTTGCGCAGTGTGAGCAGCTCCTCGTCGCTGATCGCGCCCGCCGCTTTGTACATGGAATAGAGCAGGGGTGAGGCATGGCCTTTAGAGAAAATTAAGTGATCGTTGTTGGGATGCGTAGGATTGTCGAAGTCGTAATGCAGGTAGCTACTCATCAGCACGGCCATCAAGTCAGCCGCCGACATAGACGATGTAGGATGCCCGGAACCCGCGGTAGTTGTGCAACGAATGCTATCTACGCGCAACTGCTGGGCAAGCTCTGTCCACAGTTGCACCTGGGAATTGGTCTCAGTTGTTATCATATTATCTCCTCATTTTTGTAGCGCCTGTTTGTGTCGAATCACATTTCTTTCTGTAATATTAACACGCTTCTGCTGATTTGCGCGACACAAGAGCGTCTACAATGTTTTACTGACATCCATTTCTGAAGTTAATGCCACTATATTATACATCAAATGCGCAGGCCATGCAGTTACGCGCCCCTGCAAGGATTCTATTTGACTTGGCACGCATACTCGCGCATAATAGAAACGTAGTTGCTAAAGGGAGTATCAAAAAGATGGTTGCAGATCGTCACCGACTACTCATGAGTGTAGAAGAATATCTGGAACTTGACCGCACTAGTCAGGACGCGCGCTATGAGTTCATCGATGGCGTTGTTACCCTGTTAGCGGGCGGCACAACGAATCATTCCCGTATCTGTGTCAATATTGTGAGCCAATTGCACGATGCATTGCGGGGTATGGCTTGCCAGATCTTTAATTCTGATTTACGAGTGAGTGTTTCCGGGTCGCGTTATGTATATCCTGATGCTTCGGTAAGTTGTGATGTACGCGATCTTCAAGGCGAGGAAGATATTCTCTATTCACCGCGTGTAATTGTTGAAGTGCTTTCCCCCTCTACTGAGGCAAAAGACAGGGGAAAGAAGTTCAGCTATTACCGGGGCTGTTCGTCTATTCAAGAATATGTATTGATAAGTACTCAAGAGCAGGCTATCGATATTTTCCGTCGTCAGACAGATAAACTCTGGACTTTTCATCTGTTCGGGCCAGATGATGAGGTAGAACTGAAAAGTCTTAACATTCGTTTTCCCATTGCTGCGGTATACGAGAATGTGACGTTTCCGGAGGATAGTGCATAGGCAGTGTGAAGCTATTATTGCAGCATTGACAGCATGTCCGCGACAGTTTCGGCTTTGAGCAGTTCCCGCGCTCGTTGTTGCCAGTAGTCCATCGTTTGAGCATGAAGCGCGGCTTTGACCTTGAGCATAGCAAGAGGACTCATACTCAGTTCTTTGATGCCCAGACCTGCCAGTAGTGGCGCGATACGCGTATCCGCCGCCAGTTCGCCGCACACTGCTACCAGCTTACCATGCGCGACACCCGCGCGCGCGATCATGTCGATGCTGCGCCATACCGCCGGTTCCAGCGTGCCAAACATAGCCGTGACACGGCTATTGGTGCGATCTGCCGCCATTGTATACTGGAAGAGGTCGTTGGCACCGATGCTGAAGAAATCGACGTAGCGCGCCAGCACATCGGCCATTAGAGCGGCGGCAGGCGTTTCAACCATGATGCCGACCTGCGTTCGCGTTGAGACAGCTACTCCTTCTTGTTCCAGTTCACGACACACCGCGTCAAAAATCGCGCGCAGGCGGCGCACCTCTTCGACGGTAGCAATCATGGGGAACATGATCGCCAGTTCGATACCGGCAACCGCGCCAGCCCGCAGCAGCGCGCGCAATTGCTGTCGCAGCAGTTCCTCGTGCGCCAGGTGGATGCGCGCCCCACGCAAACCCAGAGCCGGATTGGCTTCTTGCATGGAACCTATCAGCGGCTCCAGCGCGGGGAATGGCTTATCGGCCCCGGCGTCAAGCGTGCGGGCGATGATGGTCTTGCCCAACGCGGCGCGCTCGCCAAAGGCGCGAAAGAGTTCCAGATAGCTCTCGTATTGCTCCTGCTCGCCGGGGAAGACAGCGCGCCCGCCGAACAAAAACTCGGTGCGCAGCAACCCGATGCCCTCACCTCCCTGTTCGGCGGCGGCACGCGCGCCCTCCACGTCACCCACGTTGGCAAATACGGCTATACGCGTGCCATCCGCCGTTGAACCCGGCTTGTCGCGCCAGAGCGTCTCCTGCTGCGAGCGGCGGCGTGTGCGTTCTTGCCTCTGTCGTTCCATTTCAGCATACAATGTTTGCGCTTGCAACGTAGTGAGGTGCGTGTAAAGCAATCCCTGCGTGCCGTCGATGGCAAGTTGCTGTCCATCGCGCAGAGTTTCGAGCAGATGAGCCTCGATACCGGAAACGGCGGGAATCTCCAGCGCGCGCGCGATGATAGCAGCATGCGTGGTAGGACCGCCAACCACCGTGCAGATGCCGAGGATGCTTTCAGGGTCAAAGGTAGCAGTATCGGAGGGCGTGAGATCATACGCGACAACCAGCGCGCGCGTATTCTCATCTACGCGGGTGGTGGTTGGCTGACCGTCAGCGTGTAGGTGGCGTATGACACGCTCGGCCACATCGCGCACGTCAGCGCCGCGCGCGGCAAGCGTCTCGTTTTCGAGAGCTTCCAATTCCTGCGCCTGCTCTTCTGCTGCCTGCCGGAGAGCGACTGCGGCGGATAAGTAACGAGTAGCGATTGCATCATTGACTGTATCTAATAAATCGGGGTCCTGCAACATCAGTTGCTGCGCTTCAAATATGGCGGCTTCGTTGCGACCAACCGTCTTTGCTACATGCGCGTGCAATTCCCGTAGCTCGTGCAGAGCGGCATCGATGGCCATTTGCAAGCGTTGTTGTTCCGCTTCAACCTGCTGAGGCTCAATCTTCGTGTTTACCAGCGTCGGGCTGGCTGTCCGGTAAATTCGCGCCGGGCCAATCGCGACACCGGGAGAGATGGGCATCACGCGAGCCGAACCGGCAGGCAAGGAAGACTTGCTCACCGCTTTACTCCTCTTCATCAAAGTTGCGGCGCGCCAGGTCCGTCAACGCTGCTATTGCCTGCTCAGCGTCTTCCCCCTCGGCTTGCACGACGATGGTTGCGCCGGCGGTCGCGCCCAGTTTCAGCACGCCCAGCATACTCCTGGCATTGGCGCTTTTATCGCCGTATTGCACCTGAATCTTCGACTGAAACTGCGCGGCAGTCTGCACCAGCAAACTGGCGGGGCGAGCATGCAAACCGACTTTATTGGTAATGACGAGACTGGTCTCCACTACTGGCACGTGCGTAGTCCTTCTGTTCTCAATTATGGGTAGTGACTTTAGGTAAAGTATAGGCGCTGGCCGCTGCCTCGGCGACTTCTTCCAGGCTATTCCCAACCGATGCCTCCACAGCGGCGATTACCGCGCCCTCGACGAGTGAGGCGGAACTGATCGTTACTGCGTGCGGCGAATCGTGCGCGAACGCCTCAACCGCCATCTCGGTTGCCATGACAGCGCTTCCCAGGTCAAGTAAGACCAGAATACCCTCCGGCCTATCTACCCGGCGCAGCGCGTCGAGAATCTTCTCGACAGAGGTGCCTAATGCGCCTTCAGCCGTTCCACCCGCCGCCGCAATCGCCACCTTCCCCTGCGCCATCTGCCCCGCCAATTCCGCCACCCCCTCAGCCAGACGAACGCTATGAGAAACGATTACCAGGCTTACTGTCATGGATTTATCTCCTTTAGCACAACAACAGGATAAAAAAGTTCCCCTGTTCGTCGCGTACCCGTGTTGGCATTGACGAACCATGTGAGAATCTGTTCTGTATCTACGTTTTCAGGCACAGGTGTCAGCTAATGCTTTCAATATCAGCCAGCTCGATGTAGCTCCGGGGTCCTGGTGTCCAATGCTGCGCTCGCCTAAATAGCTGGCGCGTCCTTTTGTTGCCAGCAAGGGAATGGTGGCTTTCATGCCTTCTTCAGCAGCATCGCTGCCACGCCGCAACATCTGCGCCATACGCACGTTATGCTGCTCAGCCTCTTTCATGGCAGCAATGGCTGGCGTCAGGGCATCAACCATGGTCTTTTCGCCGGGTTGCGCCTTGCCACGCGCCTTGATACCCTCCAGCGCAGCTTCCAGCATACTTACGACATCCGCTTCATACAATTCGTTTTTCCCGGAGGTCGCCATACCAGCGCGCAGGAATGCCGTTCCATAGAGTGGGCCACTCGCGCCGCCAACCGTCGAAACCAGCGTTGATCCGACCGTCTTGAGGATCGAGCCAATATCCATCGTGGCTACGGTCGGCAACTTGGCGATAACAGCCTTAAAGCCTCGGTCCATGTTGATGCCATGATCGGCATCTCCAATCGGCGAATCGAGTTGTGTTAAATAATCGCGGTTTTCGTGCAGCACAGTCGCGACCTGGTTGATCCAGCGCAGCATGTCCTCTGTCGTAATTGGCATAGTTTCCTCCACAAAGTGTAGTAGGTGAGCCTCGCGCTCACCCGTAAAGCGCACTCAATCTAGCACAATGAATCGTTGAAAGGTACCCGCGGGGTCAGACGATTGGCAACCAACCGCCGCGCCCTGACAGGGGCTGGCGTCCCCTACCCGACCCGTTAACATTGTACTACGCGCAGCGAAGCGCAGAAAGCGCTACAGGCAAGCGCCAGGTCCACCTGCTACACCGTCACATACCCCAGCGCAAGGCTGGTGTACGCACCGGCGCGTCCCAGTAACGAATCAATTCATCATCGAGTCGCAACAGGGTAATGGAGCAGCCGGCCATTTCAAGCGAGGTGATATAACTGCCGATCAGCGAGCGAGCAATGGTGACATCTCTGCCCTTCAAGATTCTGGCGAGTTCATTGGCAACTACGTACAGCTCGATCAAAGGAGTGCCGCCCATGCCGTTGACAAAGGCCAGCACGTGCTCGCCGGCTTTCAGGCCGAGGTCTTCGATGATGGGGTTCGCGAGCATTTCGATGACTTCTGAAGCGGGCGCGAGTTTGACACGACGGCGGCCCGGCTCACCATGAATGCCGATGCCAATTTCCATCTCGTCATCCGGCAGGTCAAAGGTTGGCTTGCCAGCCTCTGGAACCGTGCAGGAAGTCAGCGCCATGCCCATGCTGCGGCCATGATTATTGACCTTGTGCGCAAGCTCGGCCACCTGCGCCAGCGATGCGCCTGATTCCGCCAGTCCACCCACAATTTTCTCAAGCAGCACCGTCACGCCCACGCCGCGCCGACCAGCCGTATACAGGCTATCCTGCACAGCCACGTCATCATTGGTGACGACGCTGGCGACTTCGATACCCTCAGCCGCGGCCAGCTCAGCCGCCATTTCAAAGTTCAGCACGTCGCCAGTGTAGTTCTTGACGATATGCAACACACCTGCGCCGCCATCGACGGCGCGCGTGGCTGCCAGCATCTGATCCGGGACGGGTGAGGTGAATACCGCGCCGGGACAGGCCGCGTCAAGCATACCGTACCCGACAAAGCCGCCATGCATCGGCTCGTGGCCACTGCCGCCGCCGGAGATAAGGCCAACTTTGCCGCGCACCGGCGCATCGGCTCGCACAATGATCTGGTTCTCATAATCGACGCGGATCAATTCGGGATGCAGTGCTTCCATACCGGCCAGAGCATCCGTTACCACGCTCTCTGGACTGTTGATAAGTTTTTTCATGTCTGTTTTCTCCTTTGAACAGGACATAGGACTTTTGACGAAACACGCCCACACGGCTGACTATTGATGATGCTCCACCGCCGACTCGGAAACGCCGCCTGGCTGTTCGCTGCCTACCGTTCGAGCGCGGGTCATCATGTCATAGCCAACAACGCCAAGTACAGCTCCAACTAACGGCCCTACAAAATAGACAATCAAGTGCGCGAAATTGTATGTGCCACCGAATATAACCTGCAATACGGCGGGTCCAAGTGTACGAGCTGGATTGAGCGATGGCCCTGTGATGGGTCCCATCACGATCACTTCGCCTGCAACGATCAGGCCGATAATCAGGCCAGCCCAACCGGCGGGCGCGCGGCCATCAACGGCTGTTCCCATGATAACAAAGAGCAAGAGGAAGGTTCCCACAATTTCGATAGCGATAGCCTGTGGATAGCTTGTCACGGCTTCACTGAAGTTGGTGGGGCCAAAGCCGATAGTTTGCGCAGCCGACGCGCCAAAGATCAGCGCGATGCCGAACGCGCCAAGAAAGCCTCCCACAAATTGCGCCACCCAGTAAACTACCGCTTCACCCCACGAGATACGTTTGGTGACGGCAAAGGCGAAAGTTACTGCCGGGTTAATATGACAACCTGAGATGTGGCCGATCGAGTAAACCATGGCGGCAATCGCCACCGCGAATGCCAGGCCGATCATACCCAGATCAGCCATAGAAAACACTCCGGTCTTTCCAAGCAGCAGAAATGTGGCGGGAATGGAACCCGGGCCGATCAGCACGAGAAATCCCGTGCCGAGCATCTCGGCCACGAATTTCTGAGTAAGTGTTGGTGTCCTCTCCATACTTTTGTCGCCTGCCTTACGTGGCAGGCACCCTCCTTTCGAGTCGTGTAAATAACGTTCGACGGATAAAGTAAGAACCCGTTGCGAAAAGTTCGCGCCTGTGCGTACCTCCTCTCTCCTTACCGGATACATTATTCCAACCGATAGATGGTTCCTTCTTTACGTAGTGCAATATCTGTGCCAATGTTGAGGTACAACTAAGCAACGAACTTCATTGATGGACGTTCGCACCGCATAGGAAGCGTACTGACAAACTTTTTGCAGGGAGATATTTAGTGCTAAAGCGATAAATAGAAGGAGCTTACCGGCCAAATTACACTGTTGAAATACGTTCCAAGTTTGAAACATTGCAACCTGCCGTTGCAATGCTGAAACGTTTGTGTTTCAGCATTGCAACATCCTGTCTGACAGGATGGATATCTATACTCATCTTTTTACCACTGATGAACTTCGCCGACCGCACATAGCAACCATGCCCACCGGGAGGCATGCGTCCCCGGTGTCCTTGTCCCTACAAAGACGCCTCTTACTATATTGGGTTGGATACGATGTCCTCCAATCCCGCAAATTCCTGCTCCCATCCTTGCTTGCTTTTTCTCGTAAAAAATTATATAATGTTATTATGTTACATTGGTATATTGATAACGTCGAGAATGGCAGTTCTTGCGATTGCGACAAAGGAGAAAACATGAATCATTCAGATGACGAGAGAAAGCAACTCGACCATAACCTCATCGAACGCATGCAAACCGGGGCGAGGATGGAGAAGCGGATGGTCAAAGTACTGAAAGCGCTGGCGGAGTACCTGGATATCTCGCTCGGCGATCTGCTCGAAGGGATAGTCCTGCACGCATTTGCGGGCAAAGCTCCTTTCAGTGCCCTGACCCTCGAACAAATTGCTCGCCTCAAGGAGATCTATGGAATGGATTACGGTGTCGAGGCGAGTCATCGTTTGCGGGAAGTCACCGCTGAGAATGGAGATGATGATGCGCTTTAGTCTCTTCTCTGTCCTGGATCATTACGAAGATGGGTCGCGCACGCTTTCCACTCTCTACGCACAACTGCTTGAGCAGATTGTAGAGGCGGAACGTCTCGGTTTCGATGCCTACTGGATCGGGGAACATCACGGGTATCTCACTCCATACCATGCGCTGAGCTGTCCCAATCCGGCTATTGTGTTGGCCGCTGCCGCTCAGCGCACGCAACGCATCGGCCTGAACACAGCCATTGCCAATCTCTCGTTGCGTCATCCCTTGCTCATCGCCGAGGACTATGCCCTGGTCGATCTGCTTAGTCAGGGACGATTGGGGCTGGGCATCGGGCGCGGCAGCTATCCTCACGAGTTTGCCGCCTTTGGACAGAACCGTGAAGAGAGCCAGGATCGCTTCGCGGAAA
The DNA here is from genome assembly GCA_035534255.1 of Ktedonobacteraceae bacterium. Classification (GTDB taxonomy): domain Bacteria; phylum Chloroflexota; class Ktedonobacteria; order Ktedonobacterales; family Ktedonobacteraceae; genus CF-113. Next base: position 48,068 of record DATLSI010000103.1, read on the forward strand.
GTTGGGAAATTATTCAGCAAGCCTGGCGTGGGGAAACTATGACGTTTCATGGTCGCTACTATCACATTGACGGAATGAAGCTCAATGTGCTTCCCGTGCAGAAGCCGCTTCCACGCTACTGGTTCTCAGTCGTCAGAGGAGAGTCCTTTGCCGCGCTTGGTCGCGCCGCTCAACCGATTATTACATTACCCCATCTGAGTTCTGATGGTCTGCACACACTGACGAAACACGCGCAAGAATACCGGCAAAACTACTTCACCGCGGGAGGCGATGCCAGCCAGTACGAACTCCCACTTATTTTCTATGCCTGTGTTGCCCCCACCCGCATTGAGGCGCAACGCCAGGGGAGAGAGGCCATGCAGCGCTATCTTGTTCACCAGCACAACGACGTTGAAATGCATAATGCTCAACAGCACATGCATCAGTTGGAGGAACGAAAGCAACTATGGTTTGGCGCCCCTGACGATGTCATTGAGTGGATCAAGCAGTATCAAGCCAACATCGATAGTAGACATTTCGTATTCTGGCTGAACTTTGGTGGGATGCAGCCCGCGTCGATTCATCGCTCAATGCGCTTGTTAGCCCAGGAAGTCATGCCTCATTTTGGCGTTCAAACGAGTTGAATGTTTGCCATCATATTTTCAGTTAGTTTCCAAAGAGACGTTAAGATCATGCTTCGCCATCTTGCGCCACAGCGTAGTGCGGCTGATACCAAGCCGGTTTGCCGCGCGCGTCAGGTGTCCATCGCTGGCCTGCAGTGCCTGTATGATGGCCTGAGCCTCGGCCTGGCTGCTCTGATCTTTCAGCGCCGCAGACGTTTCAGCGCCATTTGTAGGCGGCACAGGCATCTTCCCGCGCTGGCTCGCGGCTTCTGGATACTTCGATGGGGATAATAATGCAGATGGGTTTGTTGTTTCGATACGTTCAGCGCTTTGCTGCAACTCTGAGGGCAGGTCTTCAAGTGTGATAGTTGAGCGCGGCATCAGGTAGGTGATCCGTTCGAGCGTGTTTTCCAGTTCGCGGATATTGCCCGGCCATGAGTAGCGCTGCATAGCCGTCATTGCATCGGGATGAATGGTCAGCGTGCGGCCCATAACGCGGCTTTGACGTTGCAAGAAGTGTTGCGCCAGCAAAGGGAGATCATCGACGCGAGCGCGCAGAGAGGGAATAGAGATGGTCAGGACATTTAAACGATAGAAGAGGTCGGCGCGGAAGTTGCCGCGCCGGACTTCCTCGCGCAGATCTCTGTGCGTCGCCGCAATAATACGCACATCCACCGGAATGACGCGCTGCCCGCCAATGCGCACGATGGTATGGGTTTCGATAGCACGCAGCAGGGCGGTTTGCAGATCGAGCGGCATATCGCCAATTTCATCGAGGAAAAGTGTGCCGCCGTGCGCCTGCTCAAATTTGCCTGAACGTCCCTGGCGGTCCGCGCCCGTAAACGAGCCGCCTTCGTAGCCGAACAGCTCGGTATTGATGAGTTCGCGCGGGATGGCGGCGCAGTTCACGGCCACGAATGGCCCATCGGCGCGCGCGCTGCTCGTGTGAATACTCTGCGCGAAAATCTCCTTGCCCGTGCCTGTCTCGCCATGCAGCAAAACGGTGGAGTTGCTGGTGGCGGCCAGTCGCGCCAGGCGCATCGCTTCTCTCAGGGCAGGACTTTCACCTACCACGTTGGCGAAGGTGAGACGAGCGCGCGCGCCCGTCATGCGGTTGACCAGCTTTTGCACGCGCTCGATGCTGCGCAGGATCATCACAAAGCCATCCGCCGCCACCGGCTCCGCGATCAGCAGGCCGCTCGAGCCGACGATATCTTCCAACCCTGTTTCCAGGCGATAACTGGAGATAGCTTTGAGCGAGCAGAGGCAGGTCACACGCCCGCGCGCTGTATCGAAAACGAGTTCTTCGTCTGAAAGTTGTTGCTGGCGCGTGATGGCCTGTGCCAGCGCCGCCGGGAGCGGCAGCACATCGCTCAAGCGTCGCCCCGTCACTTTTGTAGGCGACAGGCCCAGCATCGTACCGGCCGGTTCGTTCATCTGGGAGACGACACCATCGCGCCGCAAGAGAAGGATGCCCTCTGACAATGTTTGCAGGATGGTTTTCAGTTCAGACAACAGGTCGTTGGCACTGCTCAACCACACCTGCATCTGTAGCTGGTTACTGACGGCCTGAGCCGCCGCGGTAATCATACCCAGTGTGTGCAGGTGGCTATTTTCTTGACGGCCAACCACGCCCAGGACGCCCACCACACGTCCTAATAGATCATGCACCGGCGCGGCGGAGGTATAAAGGGGTTGCAGAGCGGCGCGATAATGCATGGCTCCCTCAAGCTGTATGGGGAAAGATTCTTGTAGAGCCAGCGCCAGTGCATTTGAACCCTGGCGCTCTTCCTGCCAGGATGCGCCGGTACTCAAACCGAGATGTTCCAATTCCGCCTGCATGTCCTGGTCGCCGAAACAGTCTACGATACGCGCCTCATCATCCGTGAAGACCACCACACAGGCTGAACCCTCGATAAACTGGTGCAGGTCCTCCATGACCGGGCGCACCAGGGTAAGCAACTGGCATGAAACGCTGGACGAAGCAGGTTGAGCAGTCTCCTCAGTATTGGCATCCCCATAGGGATCAAGGCCCAGCGCAGCGCAGCGTTTCCACGATTGGATGAGAGCCGGTGGTAGCGCTTCATCCTGCATCACCCCGTGCAGCACAAACTGCTTCCAGACTGACCAGTAATCACGCGCGCCAATTTGCATATTCTCGACCTCGAAAGGGATTATAGTCCAGGCTATGGAACAACCATACACGCTAGTATAGCACAGGTATAGGGCAAATGAGATACAATGCAAGTGAGAGAGCCTGACCATAATTAAAGAAAGGAAGCTCAGATCATGGCATCACTCCTTACCTTACCTGCTGTTGATGGAGTCGAGATCACTACTATCATGGACAACAGTTTTGACATGTTGATGGCCTCTACCGCGGTCGCGCACCGTTTCCCGGCAACACGAGACGTCTTTACACGCCCCCAGCTACGCGCTGAACACGGCGTGTCAACCCTGATAACCGTTATCAACCAGGGCAGGCGTGAAACTATTCTCTTTGATACAGGCGTATCGCCGGATGGCGCGCTGCATAACCTTGATGTGCTGGGCATCAAGCTCAGCGAAGTGCAGGCCATCGTGCTCAGTCATGGTCATACCGACCACACACACGGGCTGGACGGCTTCCTCGACCGGCTGGGCAAGCGGCGCATGCCCATCCTGTTGCACCCGGATGCTTTTCTCAAACGCCGCCTTATCTATAAAGATGACCAGGTGTTGGATTTGCCGCCGCCGTCTCTGCACGACCTGCAACGCGAAGGCATCGAGCTGCTGGTCGAGCGCGGCCCCTCGTTCCTGGTCAATGGCACGGTGCTCGTGACGGGCCAGATCGAGCGCACCACCGATTTCGAGCGCGGCGTACCCAACCAGGTGGCGGAGATCGACGGCCAGTGGCAGCCCGATCCCTGGATTTACGATGACCAGGCGATGGTGATTCATGTGCGCGACAAAGGACTGGTAGTCATAACAGGCTGCGGGCATGCCGGCGTGGTGAATATCCTGCGCCAGGCGCGAGCGCTGACGGGCATCGAACAAATTTACGCCGTACTGGGTGGCTTTCACCTGTCAGGCCCCATCTTCGAACCCATCATTCCGCAGACGATAGAGGCTTTGCAGCAAATGAATCCGGCGCTCGTTGTTCCCGCGCATTGCACCGGCTGGCGCGCTACACACCGCATCGCACAGGTCATGCCGGAGGCGTTCATTCCCAACAGCGTGGGAACGACCTATGTATTGATGAGCATCTAACAATTGCGGTATTATCCTCTTCTGGGCTATACTGTCTGAAAACACAAGCCCAGGAAACGGAAATAATCGTGGATACATCCCGCAATGCGATAGTGATACACAGCCCGCATTCCGGCAGGTCGGCACAACTTGGCGATGCGTTGACGCACCTGCGTGAGGCCGGGATTGAGATTACTGAGGTCATTTCTATTGCTGACCTTGATGGTCTGCCAGCGCAGGGAGCGCGCTGGCAGCAGGACGGCATCGGAGTGGTTATCGCGGCTGGTGGCGATGGATTAATCGGCGGCGTGATTACACATATCGTCGAAAGTGGATTGCCACTGGGCATCCTGCCACTGGGAACTGCCAACGATATCGCGCGTTCGCTGCGCATTCCTCAGGATTTGCTCCAGGCAGTCCAGGTTATCGCCAACGGCGCGATAATCGAAACCGACATAGGGGTGGCCAGGCCATCCGAACAAGCACCCCATCTCGCCAGCAAAGGCCAGAAAAATCCGGTACTCACACGCGTTTCTTCGCACAAGCATGGCTATTTCGCGCATACTGTGACCATCGGCCTGAACGTGCAGTTCGCGCGCATAGCCACCAACGTCGCCACTCGCCAGCGCTATGGACGCTTTACTTACCCCGTCGCCGCTCTAGAGACGCTTAAATATCACGATGCGCTCGACATCACTCTCCAATTTGAGGGATTAGTCTTACCACAAAACGGCAAACCGGCACCCAAACTCAGCGATGGCGCGGCAGAACCAAACATTTTGCACTGCCGGGCATTACAGATAACCGTTATCAATGCGCCCATATTTGGCGGCCAATGGAATTTATCTATACCCGGAGCCAGCATCAATGACCACCTGCTTGACATTGTGGTAGTCGAGCAGATAGAGTTCGCCAGGTTGAATCAAGCCCTGGCGCATTTCCTCGGTATTCAGAGCAAGGGAGAATACATTCCTGCGGCCAACGAGTATACACCGGCATGGACGCGCCATCCAGCCGACTTGTCGAACATTCCCGGCCTGCACCATATGCAGGCAAAGGGCGTGTTTATTACAACGAACGCCGACCCACGTGACGTGACACTGGATGGTGAAGTGCGGGGGCAGACCCCGATGTATGTTCACCTGGCGCAAGAACGACTGCGAGTGATTGTGCCAGCGCCAGCAGGTACTGCTGGATAAAACTCTTGCCACAGGCGCACTTGTGGCATATACTTACAACTATAATATTATAGATGCGGAGGGATGTTTCTATGCGCACCACAACCCGCTTGCGTGAATTACTGGCTGGCCCCGAGCTGCTTGTCGCTCCCGGCGCGTTTGATGCGCTGAGTGCGCGTTTGATCGCCCAGGCAGGATTCTCCAGCGTCTATATGACCGGCTTTGGCACAGCCGCCAGCGTGCTTGGTCAGCCTGATGTAGGCTTGCTCACTATGAGCGAGATGATCAGCCGCGCTGCTGCCCTCACCGCCGTCGTTGGTGACTTGCCCCTGATCGCGGATGCCGATACGGGTTATGGCAATCCCATCAACGTGCGGCGCACCATTCGCGAATACGAACGCGCTGGCATCGCGGGCCTGCACATCGAAGACCAGGTTTGGCCCAAGAAGTGCGGCCATATGGAGGGCAAACAAGTCATCCCCATGGATGAGATGGTGCAGAAAGTGCGCGCCGCCGTCGATGTCCGGCAAGACCCCGACTTCGTGATTATCGCGCGCACCGACGCCAACGCGGTATATGGCCTTGAAGACGCGCTGCGCCGCGGGCGCGCCTATCGCGAGGCGGGCGCGGACGTTATATTTATCGAAGCTCCCCGTTCGCTTGAAGAATTACAGGCCATCGCGCGTGCTTTCCCCGACACACCGTTGCTGTTCAACTGGGCTGAAAGCGGCAAGACACCCCTGCTACCCCTGCGCGATATACACGCGCTGGGATTCAAGCTCGTCATCTTCCCCGTGAGCCTGCTCTTTGCCGCCACGCGCGCCATGCTGGAACTGCTGGAGGTCCTCAAGCAGGGCCAGACGCCAGCATCTTTCAGCTCGCGCATGGTGACATTCTCGCAGTTCACACAGCATATCGGTCTCCCTGAAATTCAGGATTTGGAACGTCGTTACGGAGTAAACCAGTAGAAAAGGAGTATTTCTATGGCAGAAAACACATTCGCGAAAGCCAGCATCACTATCGAAGCCGCCCAGCGCATGATCGCAGCGGCGGAAGCCAAAGCGCGTGAAATGGGCAGGCCCATGTGCATCGCCATTGTCGATGGCGACGGCACACTCAAAGCCTACAGCCGCATGGACGGCGCGCCGCTCCTGAGCGTGCAGATTTCGCAGGACAAAGCCTACACCGCCATCAGCTTCGGCATGGCTACCCACGAGTGGTACGAATTCGTAAAGGATGACCCGCCCCTGCGCGAGGGCATCATCAAAACAGATCGCCTGATCGTTTTCGGCGGCGGCTTCCCCATCATGGTCGATGGCGCGATGATCGGCGGCATCGGAGCGAGCGGCGGGCACTATACTCACGATATGGAAGTAGCGCGCGCGGGTCTGGCGGGGCTATAAGCCAGCTACATAAAAGTTGTCCCCTACCAACACCTCATTTTCGTTGGTAGGGGACAACTTTTAAACTCGACAACTTCTATAGCTTTTGTTTCCCATAAGGGTTTCACAAATCTAAAAAAGATAGTACAATATGGATGAGGAAGAAATAGAATAATGGGGAACTTCATGCAAATACGATAACCACACCTGCTTTATACGTTCTTCTAATAAAGAACCATTGCAGTTTGACGATATAGTTTGTTAGATGCATGAAACTTATTCAGAAAGGGGTGACGGAATGGTGGATGCTATACTCGGTCGCTATCGAGTGCATATGGAGGAAACAGGTCTGGTACTCACACACCCGTCAGGGATGTGCTTCGATCTCACCGCCGATGAAGCGTTGGGTCTGCTTGATTTCATTGGCGTTTACCGCAAGACACTGCTTGCTCTTGAACGCGAAACGGACCCCCAGATGGAGCGCGTGGTGATAAAAGAGCCAGTCTCATCAAAAGAACAGGCAGAGGAATCCTGAAAAAGCACTGGAAAGCCAGAGGAGCTTGATTTTGCGCTGAAAACAGGCCGGGTTTTCATGATAGCCTGTTTTCAGTGCGTCAACATTCTTTGCGTCTCGCTGATAGTGCCTGTTTCACGCCTGCTCAGATTGCGGCGCTAAGGCCCAGAAAAGCATTACGACAAACGCGAAGAAAAGGAATAGCAGCAAACCAACCATGCTATCAACAAGGTCCGAAAGATTCCACTGGAAAATTGCCGCGCCGATAAATAACAGCGCCAGTAAGCCCCCCAGGACAGGAAATATCAACAGAACGCTCATGCGTGAACCTGGCGCAGCCGGACGAGGTTCGTTTAGCACATACTCCAGATCAGTATCGAGTGGCTCCATAAGATACCTTTCTACATTATGGGCGTAACCGCGATGTCACGCCTGCTCTCTATCAGGGATTACTCCTCACAGCTGTGGCCGGGAGTCATTTTGTTTCTACGACAATTGCTTCGTGCCACTGTCGCCTTCACTGCCTATTATAGTCGCTCTGCGTTTTGAACGCAACTGCCAGTTCAGGGGAAAAGCGCAAAAAAAGTGGCCCTGAACGGCCTCACGCGACAAAAGTCTGAATTGTTGCTGTCCAGTTGTCTGGATCGTCTGCTGCTAAGGATTCTTGCGGAGTGGACGTGGGCAGACCCGTTTGCGAACGATGTCTGTTGAAATAACGGCGCAGTTCATACATGTTTACCTGGTATGTCTCTCCATCGAGGGTTGCCACGATACTGCCTTCGGCGATTGCGCTACAGAGATCAGCGACAGTTGGAGTATGGTCGGACACGAGACACCTCCCTACAAAATACTGGTACACTCTTTGGTATCGGTACGTTGGCGTTAACCTGACTGGTTTGTCCTTGCCATTAGTACGAATGCGGGCGTCTGTAAGTTGCACCACATCAGCCTCTTCAATAGAGAACACCGGAACTCGCGCAAATATTTCATTCGCTCACTTGCCGGGATTCGTCTTCCTCCTCTCTCTCTGGTATATCACTATTATCTAACAAGCCGGGGATGGGGTCAATATGCATGGTGTGCCGAATCAGGTCAATTTGTTTAATTACGTCTTTGATGGCCGGGATTAGTTGCTGCGAACCCTCCGGTGACTTGACGACATAGACATCATTACTTCCCGTCACGATGATGTCAACGATGGTACCGAGGAGTTTATCATCCAGGGTGAAGACGCGCAAATCCAGAATATCATGCTGGTAGTACGAATCAGGCGGCAACTTTGCCAGTTTGCTCAGGGGAATGCACAAATCGGCATCGCGCAACTTTTCGGCGGCGTTGGCATCGTCGAAGCCCTGCAATTTCAAGAGGATCATGTCGGCTTTGTAGGGGCGCACGCTCTCAATGACGTGACGAGCATATTGATCGCCTATATGGACGGCATCCAGTTCAGCGAAGCGGTTGGGAATATCGGTGAGCAGGCGCACTTTAAGTTCGCCGTCCAGGCCAAAAAGGGCTACCACTTTTCCGATAGTAGCCCATTCAGTCTTGCTTTGTTTCGGCACTTCTTCACCGTCTAGCACATAACAGGCAGGACGAGCGCGGATTATCTGCTAAACGATCTGCGCCCATACACAACATCTAGAGAATTTCAAGCGATGTATGCCGACCCTCACGCGTGCCGCCCGCGCGCAGCAAAGCGCGCATAGCTCTGGCGACACGTCCCTGGCGACCAATCACCTTCCCGTAATCATCGGGAGCGACATGCAATTCCAACACCAGGGCATTGCGATCATTGCGAACTTCGCGCACCTGCACTGCCGAGGGGTCATCAACCAGTGACTTTGCGATGTACTCAACGAGTCTGCGCATGTTCTATCCTCAGTTGTTCTAATTACTCCGCAACTGGTGTTGTCGCGGCAGCCTTCGCCTGCTCGAAACGCTCCAGGATACCCGCGCGTTTGAGCAACGATGAAACAGAATCGGTCGGCTGCGCGCCTTCCTTCAGCCAACCCAGAGCTTTTTCCGCATCGATATGGATAGCGGAAGGCTCAACCATAGGATTGTACCAGCCGAGATTCTCAATGATACGGCCATCACGCGGGAAGCGCGAATCGGCTACGACAACGCGATAGCTGGGAGCTTTCTTTTTCCCCACACGTTTTAAGCGAATTTTAACAGTCATGCGTTTATTCTCTCACCTTTTCCCCCTGGACCTGACTTTCTGTCCCTGTAGGGGTCTGTAATATTGCAAGCGCCGCATCCTGGCGCAGCGCTAAGAGCGTTCCTGAACTACGGCATGCCTAGAATAGCACGCCCCGCCCAAATTGTCAATTAGAAAATGGGCGAAATGACAAAATACAGGGAGCAGCAGGCACACTGTCTGGCGTAAGATAGTCACCAAGACAAACAATTAGCATAATGAATAGGGAGCAGCCCGATGTTCGTCACGCTGAGTTACCATATTATCAACCGCGCCATTCGGGACAAGATCGCCATTTCTGAAGAAGCCTTTGAGCAGCAGTTGAATTTCCTGCGAGAGCATGGGTATACCACGCTCTCACTCGACCAGGCCGTCGCGGATATCGATGGCAAACAGCAAGCGCCACCACGCTCGCTCTTACTGACATTTGATGATGGCTATATTGACAACGCGCGCGTTGCCCTGCCGCTCTTGCAGGCGTGTAATATGCGCGCCACCTTATTCGTCATCACAGGTTTCGTCGGCCAGACCAATCGCTGGAATCACAGAGCCAGCTACGATGTTCATCATATGACCTGGGACGATCTTCGTCTCTGGCTTGATAGCGGCTGCGACATTGGAGGACACAGCCACCTGCACTATAATATGACCCGCTTGAGCGCCGGAGAAATGCAAGAAACTATCCTGGTGAACAAACGCCTTCTTGAAGAAGAGCTTGCTTTCAGGCTGCGCGCCTTCGCCTATCCCTACGGCGCTTTTAACCCGGCTATTATTGATGCGATACACCAGCATTACGAGATTGCCTTCGCGACGGAGAAAGGCTCATGGGATGCCAGCACTCATCGCTATACTATCAACCGTTTAACAATTTCCCCCGCGTGGGATATCGCAGAGTTCGCCAGGCAGCTTCACGCCATAAATCTGGATGGTCACACACTCGCTGAACCAAATTGACCTGGCACTCACAGCCCAGGTCAATTTCTTTGCATCGACAATCAATCAGTCGAGTTTGCAGCTCGACAGCCCGCGCTTTTCCAGGTATTGCTGGTGATAGTCCTCGGCGCGGTAGAACTGGGTAGCCGGGACGACTTGTGTCACAATCGGTCGCCTGTATTTCCTGGAAGCCTGTAGCTGCTCTTTAGAGGCAAGAGCAGCGGCCTGTTGTTCCGGTGTATGGAAGAAGACGACGGAACGGTACTGCGTCCCGAAATCTGGCCCCTGGCGATTGAGCGTGGTGGGATCATGATTTTCCCAGAATACGTTCAATAACTGCTCATAGGAGATTCTGGATGGGTCGTATTCCACCTCGACGACTTCCGCGTGCCCTGTGCGATCTGTACACACGTCACGATAGGTAGGATTTGCATACGTGCCGCCCTCATACCCGACGGCGGTCGCGACAACGCCTTTCACCTGGCGAAATTCGGCCTCGACCTGCCAGAAACAACCTGCTCCAAATGTGGCTTTTTCAGTTTGCATATTTTTACTTCTCCCTTTTTCGCTGATGGTGGGTGGGGGTAGTGGACGCGATAAATCGCGTCCCTACACCCTTCAAATTATTCTTGTGAACTCTTTTTTTGCTCCGTAGATGCAGGCTGGAAGGCCAGCGCGGCGGAATTTATACAATAACGCAGGCCAGTAGTCTTTCTGGGGCCATCCTCAAACAGGTGGCCGAGATGGGACCCGCAGTTTTTACAGGTGACTTCGACACGTTTCATGAAGAACGAGCGGTCCTCATGCAGTTCAACATGCTCCTTATTGACCGGATCATCAAAACTCGGCCAGCCGGAACCAGACTCGAATTTGGTATCGGACGAAAACAACGCTTGCCCGCAGGCCGCGCACTGGTACATGCCGTTCTCGTGATTATTGTATAATGCGCCGGTAAATGCGCGCTCCGTTCCCTTCTGCCGCAAGACTTGGTATTGCTCAGGAGTCAACTTCTCTTTCCAATAGCTCTCAGGCATATTTTTTAGATCGCTCATTTTGTTTCCTTTTCATGAATTTGTTCAAACAACTTATGAAGACGGCGAATGAATACAATATACTATTGCTACTCTTCTTCACGTTCGGAGGAGGTTATTATTTACTGGTATTATCCTCTCACACAAGAAAACACTGCGGGGTATCCACTTGTTCCCAATTTCAGCTTAATTTAACTATACTATATACGCCTTATCAGAGGTTCCTTTTTTATTGTCACCTGAGATGAAGTAGCATATAATAAGCACGACTAAAAACAGATTTTGATCGAGGAAGTATCACATGCGCCGCACAAAAATCGTCTGCACCATTGGCCCGGCCACCAGCAGCGAGGAACGCCTCGAACAACTCATGCGCGCGGGAATGAACGTCGCGCGCCTGAACTTTTCGCACGGCACGCACCAGGAACACGAGGTCGTCATCGAACGCGTGCGCGCAATTTCCGCTCGCCTGGGCTGCTCTGTAGCTATTTTGCAGGACTTGCAGGGACCCAAGATACGCACAGGTCAACTTCAAGATGGGAAATCCATCACGCTCGTCGACGGCGCGCAAATCATCATTACTACGCGTGATATAGTGGGCAACACGCAGGTCGTCTCGACGACTTATAAACCTCTGCCGCAGGATGTGAAAGTTGGCGATCGTATCTTGCTTAATGATGGTCTGCTGGAATTGCGCGTACTTGGCGCGAGTGAAAGCGATGTGCAATGCCAGGTCGTGCATGGTGGTGAGCTTGGAGAACACAAAGGCATCAACTTGCCGGGCGTCGCGGTAAGCTCGCCCGCTTTGACCGAAAAGGACCGCGATGATTTACACTTTGGCATCGCGCACGGCGTTGATTATGTGGCGCTCAGCTTTGTGCGCAGGCCAGAAGATGTGCAAGAGGCCAAACAGCTTATCCGGCAATTTACTTTAGAAGCGTATGGCGAAGAAGATAGCTGGGATATACCCCTCATCGTCAAAATAGAGAAGCCGGAGGCGGTCGAACACCTCGATGCCATCCTGGAAGCCACCGATGGCGTGATGGTAGCGCGCGGCGATCTGGGCGTTGAGATGGCTCCTGAGAAAGTACCTCTCATTCAGAAGCGCATTATCAGCAAGTGCAACGAGCTGGGTTTGCCCGTCATCACTGCTACACAGATGCTCGAGTCGATGATAACGAACCCGCGCCCGACCAGGGCTGAGGTAAATGACGTGTCGAACGCGATACTCGACGGCACCGATGCCGTAATGCTCAGCGCCGAAACATCGGTTGGAGCTTTCCCCATCGAAGCGGTGCAGATGATGGCGCGAATCGCTTTAGAGATCGAAGCCCATCATCATATCGCAGGTCCTCCAATTCACAGACATCGCTCGCTTGCTCAAGCGGTCAGCCATGCCGCGCGCGCGCTTGCCGAAGATACGAATGTGCAAGATATTGTTGTCTTCACGCGCTCTGGAAACTCGGCCTGTCTCATATCGAATGATCGTCCACGCGTACCCATTCTGGCATATACGCCCTCTGAACATGTCTATCGTCAACTCGCGCTCTGGTGGGGAGTATGGCCCTATCGTGTAGGTATGCGCGGAACGACAGAGGATTTGATAACCCGGGTAGAGCAGCATTTGCAAGACAACAAGCTTGTGCAGCATGGTGAATACGTGGTGATTATGGGCGGTTTACCCATTGCCAGTCAGGCACGCACAAACTTTGTCAAACTGCACCGCGTCGGAAGTCAGAGTGAATGATGCGGCCAGAAAACACAGGGGTTCGGTTTGACATCATCTCTCTGTGTGCTATACTTTGTCTGAAGAGTTATCAGCAGCGCGGCGATAACATTTGAGTTATTCGCCGTATCTTTTTGCAATGTAGCCCATTTTTTAAGCATCGCCGGCCTGTTATGCCGGTATAGACGGAGTAGAGCATGACTATTCGAGAAAGCAAGGCCATACCGGTACCACAAGTTGAGCCGCGCCAGCCCATTCCAGTGCAAAATTTGCGCATCCCTGGCCCGGTGCCGGTGCCGCAAGAAGTCTTGCAGGCAATGACCAACCCTATGATTAACCATCGCGGACCAGAGTTTGCCGCCATCGTGCGCAGGGTCACGGCCCGTCTGCAATATTTCTTCCAGACCGCTTCACCTCTACTGACCTACCCGGCCTCCGGCACAGGCGGTCAGGAGTCGGCCATCGTCAACCTGTTCTCGCCCGGTGATCACGTGATCGCTATCACCATTGGCTCGTTCGGCAACCGCCTCGCTAAAATCGCCGGTATTTATGGCCTGGATGTCACGCGCGTCGAATTTCCCTGGGGACAGGCAGCCGATCCTAATGTCGTCGCGGAGCGTTTGAAGAACAGTAAGCCCTTCAAGGGCGTGCTTGTCACGCACAACGAGACTTCCACGGGTGTCACTAACGACATTGAGACACTGGCAAAGGTCATTCGCGGCAGCAATCCTGACGCGTTGATCGTGGTAGACGCCGTCAGTTCGCTGGGCTGCGTGCCGATGGAGATGGATGCCTGGGATCTCGACGTGGTATTCACCGGCTCGCAAAAAGGCTGGGGTACGCCGCCAGGGTTGATGATGATCGCAGTCAGCCCACGCGCCTGGGAAGCCAACAAAAGCGCGAAGCTGCCGCGTTTCTACTTTGACTGGGAGACCATGCGCAAGAGGCTGGAACAGTGGCAGCACCCCACTACACCGCCCGTCTCGATCTTCTACGCGCTGGATGTCGCGCTCGAAATGATGCTTGACGAGGGGCGTGAAGCCATCTTCGAACGGCATAAGAGCATCGGCGACTATGTGCGCTGGCGCGCGAAAGACATGGGTTTGCAATTACTGGCAGATCACCCCTACGCGTCAAACACGGTGACGGCGGTACTCATTCCCGAAGGAATCGATGGGAAGGCGCTGCTCAAGAAAGTGCGCGAGGCGGACAGCGTGGTACTGGGCGGCGGACAGGAACATCTGGAAGGTAAGATTTTCCGCGTGGGACATCTCGGCTTCTTCGAAGAGGTAGACCTGGTAGAGGCCATGGATAAAGTAGAAAACCGCCTGCGCGAGTTCGGTTTTCAGGGGTAGGAGAGAGGATAGCGTAGTGACGGAAACAGCACAGAGCAACGAGAAGCAGAACTTTCGCATTCTCGTTGCGGATCGTATTGCGCAGGAGGGCATTGATCTCCTGCGCGAAGAACTGCCAGAAGCGCAAATAGACATTCAGACCGGCCTCAAGCCCGAACAATTGCTGGCTCGTATAGGGGGATACGCGGCCCTGATTGTGCGCAGCGAAACGCAGGTGACGGCAGATATCCTGGCAGCCGCCCGGCAACTCAAGATCGTTGGGCGCGCCGGCGTGGGCGTTGATAACATCGATATCGACGCCGCGACGCGCCAGGGTATCATGGTCGTGAACTCGCCCACCGGCAACATCATTGCCGCCGCCGAGCATACCATCGCCATGCTGATGGCGCTGGCAAGGCATGTACCCGCTGCCAACAGCAGCATGAAGGCGGGCAAATGGGAGAAAAGCCGCTTCCTGGGCGTCGAGGTGCGCGGCAAAACGCTGGGCATCATTGGCCTGGGCAAAGTGGGCAAAGAGGTAGCGCAGCGCGCCCAGGGCCTGGCGATGCAGATCATCGCCTTTGATCCCTACGTTTCTCAGGAACACGCCAGTACGCTGGGCATCACCATGTTAAGTCTGGATGAACTGCTGCAACAGTCCGACTTTGTGACCCTGCATACCTCATTGACCAGCGGACCGCAGGGAACGCGCGGGCTGATCGGCGCGCGTGAATTGACCCTGCTCAAGCCAACAGCCAGGCTGATTAACTGCGCGCGCGGCGGCTTGATAGACGAAGAGGCTCTGCTACACGCGCTGAACGAAAATCGCCTGGCGGGTGCCGCGCTCGATGTTTTCAGCCACGAACCGGTGAAAGATGACGAAATACTGCGCCAACTGCTGGCAAACGAACGCGTCATCGCCACGCCGCACCTGGGAGCATCGACAGAAGAGGCCCAGGTGGGAGTTGCCCTCGATGTGGTCGAGCAGATTGTCTCGGTGCTGCGCGGCGGCTTTCCACGCGCGGCGGTCAACGCGCCCCTTATCCTGCCCGAAACGCTCAAGACGCTGCAACCCTATATGCTGTTGGTCGAGCAAATGGGACGGCTCTATACACAGTTGCAGCCCGGCCCACTCAACAAAATCGAAATCGCCTATAGCGGTGAGATTGCCAACTATGACCTGCGCCCCCTGCAAGCGGCCCTCATCAAAGGACTACTCGAATCGGTCTCGGACGCGCACGTCAATATGATTAACGCGCATTTGCTGGCAAAGCAGCGCGGGCTTGAGATCATTGAGCAAAAGTCTACCACATCAACTGAATTCACGAATTTAATAACCATCCATGTGCCGGGCGCGAACGGTCACGTTTCATCCTTCGCCGGCAAACCAGGCTCCGGTGACGAGTACGTTGATGTTTTGAGCGGCACCGTCATGCAAAATGAAGCGCGTATCGTGCGCGTTGGTCGCTACTGGACAGAGTTCGTGCCGGAGGGTTATATCCTGTTCTGCCGCAACCTCGATCAGCCGGGCATGATCGGGCGCGTCGGCACTGTGCTGGGCAAAGCGAAGGTCAACATCCGGCATATGGATGTCGGGCCAATCGTGCGCACGCCGCATGCCAGGAACGCGCAGCAAACGCCCGAAACCGCCCTCATGGTGATCTCGGTGGATGATCCCATTCCTGGGTGGGCGCTGGATGAGATTGGCGAATCGGGAGATATCTTCGGTTTGACGCTGGTGAAGGTCTAGCAATTCAGACTTCGAGCAAGTCACAATCGTTCTGGCCTTCGACATCAACGACGTCGCCTGTTGCCGCCTGTAACTGGGCTTGCAGGCGGCGTTTGATTGCCAGCTTGAACAGGATATAGACTATCACTGCTAACGCAATAATCAGCAGCGCCGGTATGGTGTAACGTTGCATCAAGTTGAAAGCCAGCACCCAACGACGGCCAAGTATCCATCCAGCAGTAAGCATGCCCACGCACCAGATGATGGAACCGCTCGAAACCGCGGCGAAAAAACGACGAAACGGCATACGCGCCATTCCGGCGGGGAAGCAGGAAAAAGGTCGGATATAGGGTATGATGCGCGAGAGGAAAATCATACGCGCGCCTGATCTTTGAAACCAGTTTTCGACAGACTCTATCTTCGACGTGTCGACAGGCAGCCTGGCTGCTACGCGGTACATAAGCCGCCCGCCGCCGCGCCAGCCGATGACATAGGCAAGACAGGCTCCCAGCACGCTCCCTGCAATTGAAACGATGGCCAGCACGAAAATGTCCAGATGTCCAAACGAGGCCAGCGCGCCAGTCAACAGCAAGAGTGTACTGTTCACAACTGGAATACCGCAGCTTTCCAAAAGCAGCGCCACCATTAAAATCGCGTAGATGAACAGTGGATTCGTATGATGAATGAGATGCACAACCAGGTTCAAACCGCTGACCCTTCTACCTCTTGAATACTATGAAAGTGTTCATTGGATTGCTTTGAGATTCTCTAATATATTTCTAATGCTTAGACGAACGATTAGAGTACAAGGTTGCACAGATAGGACGGTTTACACCCATTCATTTTGCTTGCTGACTTCCAGAAGCAAACAGGTTATAATGGGAATGTCTTAGGAAACAATGTACAAACTGATACGCAAATCAGAAATAGATACCAATAAGAATTGAGAGAAAATAGACAGCATGTCCACATCTACAAAAGCGGCTTTCGGGGAGAATGCGCCGCGCCACCCTACTACTGGTCAGGCCCGCTATGCTTTTACCATCCTGTTTCTCGTCAATGTTCTCAATTACGCGGATCGCTATGTCCTGCCGGCTATCCTGCCCAAGCTCGCCGATCCTAAACAGGGGTTGGGGTTGACAAGCTTCCAGGAGGGCTTACTCGGTTCATCGTTTTTGCTGGTTTACGCTTTTGCAACGTTACCTCTTGGGGTCTGGGCGGACAGGGGAGTGCGTAAAAATATCGTCGCTCTCTGCGTTGGCATCTGGAGTGTCGCCACGGTGATGGCCGGCTTCACGCGCAACTTCATCCAGATATTCAGCGTGCGCGCTGTGCTTGGCATCGGTGAGGCCGGTTATGCCCCGGCTTCACTCTCGCTGCTTGGCGATTTCTTCTCTAGAGACCGGCGCGGGCGTATTCTCTCCTACTGGTCGGCTGGCACGCTGCTCGGCGTGGCCATCGGCTCCGCTTTCGGAGGTCTGATCGCGGATTCGTTCGGCTGGCGCTTCGCTTTCTTCTTCGTGGGTATCCCCGGCCTGATCTCAGCATTACTGGCGTGGCGTATGTTGGAACCCCGGCGCGGCGCGTTCGAGAGCGATCAAGAGAGCACCGATGAGATGCCAGCAGAAGCTGTGCATGGCGCACATGGCACGCATGGCAGCATCGGCAAAGATTTCTGGGGATCGGTGAAGAAGCTGCGCTCCATTCCCACCTACTGGGTACTGGTGGGCGCGCTCGTCTTCAGCTTCTTCACCATTGGCGGCACGTCATTCTGGCTGCCCTCGTACTTCGTGGATACCTTTAGCCTCTCTGTCGGCAAGGCTGGCATCCTCACAGGTGCCGTGCTGATCGTCAGTGGGCTGATTGGCACAGTCGTCGGCGGCTGGTTGGCCGATTTCGCGCAGCGTAAACGCCCGGAGGGACGACTTTTCATCGCCACGCTTGGTTTTCTCATCGGCGGCCCGCTGGTGTTGATCGCGCTCTTTATTCACACGCTCACCCTGTTCATCGCGGTCTTTGTTATCGCCGCCATCTCGCTCAATTTCTGTACCGGACCGCTCAACGCCGTGATTCAGGACGTAATCTCGCCCGATGTGCGAGCTACCGCGCTGGGCCTCTCGCTCCTGCTGGCGCACCTGCTGGGAGACGCGGCCGCTCCAACAGTCATCGGGGCGCTTGCCAACAACCTGTCCCTCGGCACGGCCCTGATTCTGACCGCGCCGACCTTCCTGATCCTGGCCGGACTGGTCTGCCTCCTCGGTCTGAAAACAGTCGCCCGCGATATGCAGAACATGCAGAAGAGCTTAAACAAATTATCCTGAAAGGCACTCATAAAAAATGACCTCTATCACAGTAGATAGAGGTCATTTGGGAGCGGGTTACGGGGCTCGAACCCGTGGTCTCAACTTTGGGAAAGTTGCATGTTACCACTACACCAAACCCGCGCAGTGCAACTGACAATGAGGATTATAGCCGACTGGATGAGAAAAGTCAAGGGAATTTTGTTTGTAAAAACTGGGCTGTATGCGTATAACAAAGTATATGGTATGATGTGTAGCGATGATAGCAAACTCTTAAAATGTATTATTGCCTCTCGCATCAATGGAGGATCACATGGGTATATTCTCACGTATAGCGACGCTTTTCCGCATTCGCGCCAATGCCGCGTTGGATAAAGCAGAAGATCCGGGTCAGGTGATGGATTACTCGTACAACGAGCAGGTAAAGCAATTGCAAGTGCTGCGCCATTCCATCGCCGATGTCGTCACCAATGAAAAGCGCCTCGAAATGCAGCAATCGCAACTCAAAGATAAGGTTCATAAACTTGAGGATCAGGCGCGGCAAGCTTTACAGGCCAATCGCGAAGACCTGGCGCGTATGGCCCTGCAACGCCAGCAGACGCTGGTACTCCAGATCAATGAATACGAACGGCAAATAGCCCAGTTGCGCGGGCAGGAAGAGAAGTTGATCGATATGGAGCGCACAGTAAGCGCCCGTATAGAGGCCTTCCGCACGCAGAAAGAGATGGTCAAGGCCCAGTATAGCGCGGCACAGGCGCAGGTGAAAATCAACGAAGCCGTGACCGGCATTTCTGAGGAAATGTCCGAGATGAACCTCGCCATGCAGCGAGCGCAGGATAAAGTACTCACCATGCAGGCGCGTGCCAATGCCATGGATACCCTCATTGAACAGGGCACATTGGGCGATCAGGGTCTGTTGGGCGCAGGCTCCGGCGATCCACTCGAACGCGAGCTTAATAAAATAGCGTCCGAACAAAATGTCGATGCACAGCTACAGGCCATGAAACAGCAATTGCAACTGGGCAGTCCTGACCAGCAGCAACGACAGCTTCCCCCCGGCGCTTCAAACTAGATCAGTCCAGACATCGCGACAGACCAGTAGCGAGAAAGAAG
Organism: Ktedonobacteraceae bacterium; assembly: GCA_035534255.1. GTDB lineage: Bacteria > Chloroflexota > Ktedonobacteria > Ktedonobacterales > Ktedonobacteraceae > CF-113. The sequence goes on from DATLSI010000103.1 coordinate 67,338, forward strand.
CCTAGCTTTTCTTTTTCTCCTGGGCTTTCTTGGCTTTATAAAAAGACTTGGGCTTTGGATGCCTTTCGGTATCTACGTAAGCAGCCGGGGCAGCGTCTTCGCGCGCGTTGATCTCAAATTCTTCTTTTTCGCTCAGCAGCTCTTGTAAATCGTTATACACGTTATAGTTGTCGATTACTTCGGGCATACGCAACATGTGACGCAACACCTGTAGCTGGGCAATATTTGTCTTATCGTTCTTAGCAGGCTCAGCCTTGCGTAAAAGCTTCTCTACCAGGTCCATGCTGTCGTCATGCGCGCCGATGCCCTCCAGGCGCTCACGCGCAACCAACAGTTGTTCATATAGGTTCATTACTGCTCTCCTCCTGTGTGGGAAACTCATTCCCAGAAGCTATGGTAACATAGAGCAGCAACCTCGTCAAATTGAGGACACTTCATGCAGGGGAAGCGCGACGAAAAAAGTGCTGAGCCAATTATAACAAATCAGTCTATGGCTCCGGTTCAATTGTCACAAGATTCGTGTAAAACGTGCTTCCACCACCAAAGTCAGCCAGCCGGTCCGAGGTGATCCAGTTCACATTGCGCTGGTCGAAGCTCATCTTTGGCCACCAGACAGTCGTGGTTGCCAGCACTCCAGGGCGAACCTCCTCTGTTACATGAGCCATCAACCGGCACCAGCCACGTTCGTTGCTGACGCGCACAAGTTGACCATCGCATATGTTGCGCGCCGCCGCATCTTGGGGATGAATGCGCAGAGTAGGGGCCTGTTCCTTTTGTATCATGCGCTCCTGGTTGCCAAAAGTTGAACTCACGAAATGGTGCGCCGCGGGACAGACAAGCGGCAAACGCGCCCGCGCGTCCAAAGTTTCCTCCGCGCCGGTTCTTGCCTCTACTTCAGGCATCCATCCCGGTACTGGATCATATCCCCTCGCTCGCGCGAGTTCAGAATAGAACTCCACTTTACCAGAGGGAGTCTGGAAAACCCCGTCCGCGAATGGCACTTCATGACCGGCTGCTACCGGCAGCGACACGTAACCAACTTCTTGCAAATGTTCAAGTGTAATGTGCTCTAGCTCAGGGTTACGCTCAAAGGTTGCGCGCAGGATGCCACGAATTACCTCATCCGCGTTCTCCTGTAGCCAGGGTTCATGAAATTCCATCGCCTGTGCCAGGCCGCGCATCACATCCCAGTTGCTGCGCGCCTCACCCAGCGGCTCAATGGCTGGCATATTGTATTGCAGGGCGAGATGCCCGTATGGTTTGTGCAGGTCTACCTGCTCAAGCTGGCTGGTAGCCGGCAGGATGATATCGGCATAGCGAGCAGTATCGGTCTCGAAGAGTTCATGCACTACCGTAAACAGGTCATCGCGCATCAAGCCCTCAACAATCTTGCCAGCATTGGGCGCAGAAGCCACGGGGTTGGCGTTATACACATAGAGGGAGTAGACCGGCGGATCAGCCTCGCCGGTGAGAACAGCTCCCAGGCGATTCATGTTCAAGCTGCGCGGAGGCGCAGGACAGGCAGGGTCATGCGCGTGGCTCACCGACTCCGAGTCCCATTGTAACCAATCGCTGGTGCTATACATCAAGCCGCCGCCGGGCAACCCATATTGTCCCGTCAGCGCGGGCAGGCAGGCCAGCGTGCGCACCGTCTGCCCACCATTGCTATGCCGGTTGATACCATCGGTGACGCGCAACAGGGCAGGCTCAGTCGTGGCGTACTCACGCGCCAGTGTGAGAACCGTTTCCAGTGAGACGCCCGCCAGGTGCGCGGCGCGTTCAGGCGGAAACTGCATGATACGTTCCAGCAGGTATTGCCAGCCGGTTGTATGATCTGCGATCCATTGCGGGCGGTGCAGACCTTCAGTAACCATCACATGCATCATGCCCAGCGCGAGCGCGGCATCCGTTCCCGGATACGGGCTGATGTGCTGATCGGCGGAACGCGCCGTCAGCGTGCGCAGCGGGTCAATAACGATGACACGGGTTCCGTTGCGCTGCGCTTCTCGTAAAAAAGGCATGATATGCGGCGCGGTGCTGGCCGGATTGCTGCCCCAGATCAAGATCAACTTGCTCTGGATGAGCATTTCGGGTGAAGGAGCAAGGCGTCCGCCAATAGTCAGTATGACAGCTTCTTCAGCAGCCGCTCCGCAGATTGAACGCTGCAAATGACTGGCACCCAGCCGATTCCAGAAACGCGCATTTGTCACCGCGCCATGCACAAGTCCCAGCGTTCCCGCGTAGCTGTAAGGCAGAATGCTCTGCGCTCCGTGTTGCGCGATAATGTCATGCCATCTGCTCACAATCTCGGCGATGACCTCATCCCACGCGATACGCTCAAACCTGCCGCTTCCTTTTGGCCCCACTCGTCGCAGCGGATATTGCAAGCGATCAGGATGATACACACGTTCCAGGTAGCGATTCACTTTCGCGCACAGCCAGCCACGCGTGACCGGGTGATCGCCGCGACCTCGCACGCTGACCGCGCGTCCCTGTTCGTCTACCTGTGTTTCCAGCGCGCAACAATCAGGGCAGTCATGCGGGCAGGAGCCATAAACAACGCGCAGTGATTTGCCTGTTGCGCTTTGCGCGGGTGACGTGGATTGCATAGATCATCCTTCCTGTATGCAAACTGTTCAGATAGTATAGAGGAAACTGTACACGTCATAAGAGAACACGTCAAGAGCCAATTACTACAGGGTCTATATCCTTCGGGGTGAATGATACGATAGATTGTAGGGACGCGATTGATCGCGTCCGCTCACGCCGACACTCGCCCACGCGGACGCGATCAATCGCGTCCCTACAAAGCACCCGGAAGGATGGAGAACCTAATATCCGCGCGGTGTGCCCGATTAGCAAAGAACCAGGGGTCAATGTTAATGAACTGACTCTGGTTCTTTGCTTTTACGCTCGCGCACACTCCGCTCCCAATATGGTATAGTCAATCAGAAAGCGTCTTTAGCACACTCATAGAGGAGCGCACAACGATGGATTTTGCCTACACCGAGAAAGTCAACCAGCTGCGTGAGCGCGTCAACGATTTCATTGAACACCATATTTACCCCAACCAGAAACTCTATCACGAACAGATCGCCGCTTCCGGCGATCCGCATCACCACGCCGAAATTCTGGATGATTTGAAGCCCGTCGCCAGAGCCGCGGGACTGTGGAACCTCTTCCTGCCCGACGAAGAGTACGGCGCGGGCCTCACCAACCTGGAATACGCGCCCCTGGCCGAAATCATGGGCCGTGTAACGTGGTCCTCCGAGGTATTTAACTGCGCCGCGCCCGACACAGGCAACATGGAGATTCTGGCGCAGTTTGGCACGCCAGAGCAGAAACAGCAATGGCTGCAGCCCCTGCTCAACGGCGAGATTCGCTCGGCTTTTGCCATGACCGAACCTGATGTCGCCAGTTCCGACGCCACCAACATCCAACTGACCATCCGGCGCGAGGGCGACGAGTACGTGCTGAACGGGCGCAAGTGGTGGATTTCAGGCGCGATGCGCGAACGCTGCAAGATATTTATCGTGATGGGCAAGACCGCGCCCGATTCGCCCGACCGGCACCGGCAGCAGAGCATGGTGCTCGTGCCGAAAAATACGCCCGGCGTAACAGTTGTGCGCAACCTGACGGTGATGGGCTACGTCGATAACGAAAGTCACTGCGAAGTGCTCTTTGAGAATGTGCGCGTGCCAGTCAGTAATCTGCTGGGCGAGGAAGGCGGCGGCTTCGCCATTGCGCAGGCGCGCCTGGGTCCGGGACGCATCCATCATTGCATGCGCGCCATCGGCGGTGCGCAGTATGCCCTCGAATTGATGTGCCAGCGCGCCGCTTCGCGTGTCGCCTTCGGCAAGCCGCTGGCCGAGCAGGGCGTCGTGCAGGACTGGATTGCTCAGTCAGAACTGGAGATCGAGCAGGCGCGCCTGCTGACCCTCAAAACCGCCTGGATGATCGATACGCTGGGGAAAAAGGCTGCGCAAAAGGAGATCGCCATGATTAAAATCGCCGCGCCCGAAGTGTTTACCAACGTGGTGAACCGCGCCATCCAGGTTTTCGGCGGCGCGGGAGTGAGCGATGATTTCCCGCTGGCCTCCATGTGGGCGCACGGTCGCACGCTGCATCTCGCTGATGGCCCCGACGAAGTCCACAAAAGAGCCGTGGCAAAGACGGTCATTCGCCAGTTAGCAAAGTCATAAGCAAGATTGTTAAGGGCACAGCCCTTGACCGGGGGCATGGGGGTGTCCCCCAGAAATACTTTTTATGTATCTTATAAAGAACAAAGAAAGGCATATCTGCATATGACCACACTACCGCCATTGATTGACGAAGAACAATTACGCACCTATCTCGCCCGGCGCATTCCCGGCGAGGACACGCCCTTGCGGGTCGAGCGCGTCTATGGCGGACACTCCAACGAAACCTTTTACATCGGGCGCGGCAGTGACGAATGGGTGTTGCGCCGCCCGCCACGCGGGCCGCTGCTGCCCACCGCGCACGACGTGCTGCGCGAATATCGCGTGCTCAAAGCCTTGAATACCACCAATGTGCCAACGCCGCGTGTCATTCTGGCATGCGACGATGTGAGCGTGACCGGCGCGCCCTTCTATCTCATGGAGCGCAAGTACGGGCTGGTGATCCGCGATGAATTGCCCTCGTATGCCAGCGATGCCGCTGGACGAACCGCCATCAGCAAAGCGCTGCTTGACGCGCTGGTAGCATTGCATGCTGTTGACTGGCAAGCCGCCGGCCTGGGAGACTTTGGCAAGCCCGCAGGCTATATCGAACGCCAGATTCGCCGCTGGACGGGACAACTGGAGAAATCGCGCCAGCGCCCGCTGCCCGACCTGGATACCGTAACCGCGTGGCTGGTCGAGCATATGCCGGAGTCAGGGCCAGCGACCATCGTGCATGGCGACTACCGCCTGGACAACAGCATGTTTGCCGAAGACCGGCCAGAACTGATCGCCATTTTCGACTGGGAGATGGCCACCATTGGCGACCCCCTGGCCGACCTGGGCTATTTGCTATCCAACTGGCGCGAGGCAGGCGACCCGGTACCAGAATTTACCCTGGCGACCCGCCGCATCACCGAAAACCCCGGTTTCTTTTCGCGCGCCGAAATCGCCGATTACTACGCCAAACACAGCGGGCGTTCGATTCGCGACATGGCCTTTTACGAGGCGCTGGCCATCTGGAAACTGGCCATCCTGCTGGAAGGCAGTTACCAGCGCCACCGTTCCGGCACAACCGATGACCCGTTCTTTGCACAATTAGAAACAGGAGTACCCGGACTGGCAAGCCGCGCGCTTGAAGTCTGTCGCTCCTCTAAAAATTTGTAGGGACGCGATAAATCGCGTCCGTTGGGGCAGGCTGTGTGTTAGCGGACGCGATTTATCGCGTCCCTACAATAATCAATAGGATAGGAAAAAATAAGGACATATGCAAGACCCCTTTTTGTTTCAGCGCGAAAACGCGGCTGAACTCTTCATTGTGCGTCACGGCGACGCCATACCCGAAGCAGATGAAATTATCCCCAGCGGTATTTATGACGATCTTCCGCTTAGCAAAATTGGACGCCAGCAGGCCCAGGACCTGGCCGAACGCCTCAGCGCCATCCCTTTCGAGGCCATTTATAGCAGCCCATTGCTGCGCTGCCAGCAAACCGCCGCGCCGCTCGCCAAACGCCTGAACATAGCGCCCATCATCGTGGAGGGTATAAAGGAGATCAAGCTAGGCAATATCCGTCCATTGCCCGATGATAAAAACGACCTGGAATCACTCTACCAGGCTTTGCACGAACGCCAGCGCGACATCGTGCGCCTGGCAGGAGAGAGTGGCAGTTGGGATGCCATCCCCGACAGCGAGCCATCTAAAGCGTTCCGCGGGCGCGTCGTCGAAGCGTTCGATGAGATAGCCAACCGGCATATCGGCCAGCGTGTGCTGGCTTTCGCGCACGGCGGCGTGGTCAATGCTTATGCCGCCGAAGCGCTGGGATTGGAACGCGATTTCTTCTTCCCGGCAGCCAACACCTCAATCACAGTGGTGCGCGTGGCGGGCAAAAAACGCGTTCTTTATATTATGAACGATATCGGGCATATCAGAAGATAATTGTAGGGAAAGTGTATGGCAAACAGGCAGGCTTTATTGCTGGTTTAAGATCACACTCCGCCAGAAATCAGCGATGCGCTGGCGAGTCTGCGAACCAGGCCAGGGAGCGTAAAGCAGCACCAGCACTAATCCAGTCAACAATCCCAGGCGGAAAATGAATTTTCTCCGTTTGCGCCTGCGGGCCGCGCTTTCCATGCTGGATTGCAGCGAGTCACCCATTTCCTGGATGCTTTTCTGTGTCTTCGCCAGACCGGCGCTGGCATTTTTGGCCCCTTTACCGATGACATCCTGGGCCGAACTCAAACCGGACAGCAACGCATCCTGGGTGACGGATAGACCTGCTTGAATAGCCTCCTGCGTCCTGGCCAGCGCCGGCTGCGCATTTCCCTGAAGCTGCCCGAGTCCCTTTTGAGCCTGCTTTTGCGCGCGTTTCAAGTTCTTTCCCGCGACTTTTTGCGCGCTACTCAGCGCGTCCTGGGTGGCATCCAACCTTGTGAGCAGGGCATCCTGGGTCCTGGCTAACCTATTTTGCACAACAGAGGCAGTAGACCGGGCAGCCTGCTTCGCGTTCTCCGCCAGATAGTTACCATTAAGTTGATTGGTATCACTCGTTTTCTTCATATATACTTCTCCTATCATGTGAATACTTTCCCATACTACTACCAGCACGAAACAGACGCACATGAAGTTTCAAATACAGGAAACCAGCCCCCATTAATGCATCTGTACGCGCTTCGCGCTCAGATTGTGACTGACCAGTTCAGCCGGGACGATGCGTGTAACCTGTCGCCCCAGCGACTTGCGCGCAGCAATAACCGGGCGGGCGGCGCGCTTTCTCCCATTCAGGCTGGTGCGATAAGCGGCATGCAGGATGTATTCAGCGACGCTGGCAACTTTGCGCGGCACGCCGTAAAAGCTGGGAAAGTCGTTGATATCCACCAGCATCAAGCCCTGCGGCGTTTCCAGCACGTCCACACCGTAGAGATCAAGCCCAAATACCTGTCCCACGCGCTGCGCCAGCTTGAGCATTTCACGGCTCACCGGAATCTCGGTCTCCTGCACCTCGCCATGCAGGGGCGAGCTTTTCACGATGGCATGCACCTCCTGCCCTGTGACATACAACTTGATGTCGTAGCCCGTGTTCTCAACGTAGCGCATGGCCAGGTAATAACTATCATCGTCAAGCTTCAAATTCACCATTTCTTCATACGTACGCACCAGGTGGATATCTTGCAGCGAGGTGCCATTGCTGGGCTTGACGACCACCGGGTACAGGTCACGCGGCACATTCACCAGGGCGCGATAATGCCCCACGAAGTACGTTGTCGGCACCGGCAGACCGCAGGCCTGCGCGAAGGCTACCGCTACCGCTTTATCGCGCACCAGTCGAATAGCGCGCGAATTGTTGATGGTCGGAATACCGACCGCCTCCGCCGCCTCCAGAATGGTTAATCCCGGACCGTCTGAGACTGTTTTGAGCACGTAAGCATCATAATCGGTGAGCGATAGATCGGTCAGGCTCGTTACCGCGGCGTATGGCTGTAATACCTCTATTTGATGACCCCATTGTTGCAACTGGTCCGCCACCACCATTGGCATCGGCTTGTGCGCATATTTCTCTTCGAGGATAAAGCAGAAGCGCATGGCGTACTCCTCCAAAATGTTATTGTTTCTTTGAGCTTAGTATACTCCTATTTTCGATTTCAGAATAGGATATGGTTCACAATTCATCCCCAAAACATGGTATAATATGGAGTATGAACTTCTCAATGCGCACCACAATAGCATATCGCATCACCACCGAACGCTACCTGCTCGCCGCCGGGTAGCGACATATCTTCACGCTTCGCAACATACCACGCACAAAATGTAGAGAAATAGCCTATAGACGCGCGTAATTTTGCATGATTTCATCCGCTCCGACCTGCCATAAAATATGGTACGATGGTAAAAAAGCAGCAGCCTGGCAACGCGCGCAGGCTCAGATGGCGGATGAGGAGATCGAGGGAGAAACCGCACCAATGGATTTAATGGAAAAGCTTGCCAGCCTTGCGCAACGCTACGAAGAACTGAATAAAATCATGGCCCAGCAGGATGTACTGGATGATATTCCGCTGCTACAACGCTATGGCCGCGAACATGCCGAACTTGAAGAGATTGCGCAAATATATAATGAACTGAAGGATAACGACCGGCAGATCGCCGAAGCGCAGGAGATGTACGACAGCAGCGACGACCCCGAAATGCGCGACCTGGCCTATGAAGAAATGGAACGCCTCAAACAGCACAAAGAGCGACTACTCAACGAGGTTAAAGTCTCCCTACTACCCAAAGATATCATGGATGACAAAAACGCTATCGTCACCATCCAGGGCGGCGCGGGCGGCGACGAAGCCGCGCTCTTCGCGGGCGAACTCTTTCGCATGTACAGCCGCTACGCCGATAACAAACGCTGGAAAATCGAAATCCTGGATAGCAACGAGACGGGTCAGGGGGGTATCAAAGACATCACCTTCGTCGTCAAGGGCCGGGGCGCGTACAGCCGCATGAAATACGAGGGCGGCACGCATCGCGTGCAGCGCGTCCCCGTCACCGAGGCCAACGGGCGTATTCACACCTCGACCGCCAAAGTCATCGTACTGCCAGAGGCCGACGACGACATCAACATCGACATCAAAGATACCGATATCCGTGTCGATGTCTACCGCTCCACCGGACATGGCGGGCAGAGCGTCAACACTACCGACTCAGCCGTGCGCATCACGCACCTGCCTACCGGGCTGGTCGTCACCTGCCAGGATGAGAAATCGCAACTGAAGAACAAAACAAAGGCTCTTTCTGTACTCAAGTCTCGCCTGTGGGACCTGGAAGAAGCTCATCGACAGGAAGAACTGAGTAAATCGCGCCGTTCGCAGGTGCAAACCGGCGACCGCAGCGAGAAGATTCGCACCTATAACTACCCACAGGACCGCGTTACCGATCATCGCATAGGTTATACGCGCCACAACCTGCCCGGAGTGCTCAATGGCGAATTAGATGAGTTCATCGACAACTTGATCACAGTCGATCAGGCAGACAAGTTGCAACACCTGTTCGAGGTAGAGGCAACTGCGAAGTAAGTCTACCACTGTGACCGGGGTTTTAATGAAAGAAAGGGGTATCGTATGACTCAACTGGTAATGGGGAAGAGCGAAATCTATGAACAGGCTCTTCCTGAGATCAATCCCTCTTACAGATTGCTACTTGGCCCTGGTCCATGTAATGTTGACCCGCGCGTATTGCGCGTGGCCTCCGCGCCGCAACTCGGCCACATCGATCCGGAATTCTTCGCCATGCTGGAAGAGACCGCGCACATGCTGCGCCTGGTCTTCCAGACCAGCAACGACATGACGCTGTGCATCTCTGGCTCCGGTTTCTCCGGCGCGGAAGCCGTTCTCTCCAACCTGCTCGAAGAGGGCGATACGTTGATCGCGGGCAGCCTGGGTTTCTTCAGCGGCCAGATAGTGGAAATCTCGGAACGCGCCGGGGCAAAGGTGGTCAATCTCGTTACCGAACTGGGCCAGCCGCTCACGCCTGAGACGCTTGAACAAGCCTTCAATGAACACCCCGAGGCAAAGGCTTTCGCCACCGCCATAGCAGAGACTTCCACCGGACTCTGGCAGCCCCTGGAAGAACTTGAGCGCATTACGCACGCGCACGGCGCACTTTTTATAGTAGACGCCGTCTGTGGACTCGGCGGCATACCGGTGCATGTCGATGCTATGGAGATCGACGCTTGCTATGCCGGGAGCCAGAAGAGCCTGGGCGCGCTGCCAGGTCTGGCCCCCGTCACCCTCAACGAGCGTGCCATCAAGGTCATCGAGAGCCGCAAAAAGCCCGTGCAGAGCTACTATCTCAACCTGGAAAAATTGCATCGCTACTGGAATGGCGACCACGCGTATCATCATACCGCCTGCAGCAACCTCGTCTACACCATGCGCGAGGCACTGCGCATAACCCTCGAAGAAGGGCTGGAGACGCGCTGGAAACGGCACCAGATCAACGGCGAGGCGCTCAGAGCCGGCATCAAAGCGCTGGGACTGGGCATCCTGACGCAGCCTGGCTATGAACTGCCCGTCCTGACCGCCGTCAGCTTGCCAGAGGGCGTAGACGAACTGTCTATTCGCAATAGCCTGCTGCAAGAATATCAAATTGAGGTCGGCGGCGGCTTCGGCCCCTTGAAAGGCCGCTTGATCCGCATCGGCCTGATGGGATACAACTCGTGTCGCAAAAACGTCGATACCGTACTCTCGGCCCTTGAACACGTATTGCCACGCAGCGGTCTGCAGCCGGAAGCTGGCGCGGCTCTCGTCGCCGCCGATGCCGTATACAAAGCCCATAGTTGATTCACAGTAGGGACGCCCCTGGTGGGCGTCCCTACTGTGAATTATTGAGGAAACAATCAGTAATGCCATTGGAACAGCCACAATCGATACGCACTGTTTTCTTCGACGCCGGTTTTACCCTGTTACATCCCAATCCCTCGACGCCCGAAATTTGCCAGCGCATCTGCCAGCAGCTTGACCTGCACATTCATCTTGATAAGCTGCAAGAACGCGTCATCGAGGCCGACGATTTCTTCTTTCGCCAGACCCGCCAGAGGCAACATATGTGGGCCAGCGAGGATTCCATCAACACGTTCTGGATCGATTACTACATGAACTTCCTGCGCCCGTTTCTGGAAGAACACGACGAACCTCGCCTCTACCAGCTCGCGCGCATGATAACTCACGAATTTGACCAGCACACAAGCTGGCAAATCTTCCCCGATGTGCTGCCGACCCTGGACGCGCTCAAAGCCAGAAATTATACCCTGGGAGTTATCTCAGACTGGGGCATCTCGCTGGGCCGCATCCTGCACCAGCATCACCTCAACCAGTACTTTGACAGTTTGATAGTTTCAGCGCTGACCCGCCATGCCAAACCCTCGCCCTCGCTCTATGAACTGGCGTTGCAGCGAGCCAACAGTATCGCCGATTATACCTTACATGTAGGAGATTCTTACTTACTCGACGTTCTGGGAGCGCGTTCAGTGGGGATGACACCCATTTTGCTCGATCGTCGCCACCAACTGCAAGAGAGCAACGTCGATTGTATCCTGATTCACTCGCTCACAGAAATTCTTGACTTGTTGGAGGTAGGTTGACATATGGGAAGCATAACAGCCGCGCGCGCGCTTTCGACATGGGCCTGGAAAGCCGCGTTATTGGGGGGTGTCGCGGGCGCATGCACAACCCTGGGCAGCTTTGCCCGCCGCGAGATTCGCCGTCGTGGATACCCATCGTGGGAGGACTGCCTCTGCGACTTCAAAACACAACCGGCCATCTTCCAGGTGATGCACAGCCACCACGCGCAACGCGGTGAAACTGTGGTCTCCCAGGAATGGGGCATCGTTCTATCGCGTCCTCCGGTCTGGCTGCGCCGTTTACTGCACCACGGTTCACAGGTCGTCGCTACCCTCAACCCGCTGCATCCCTACGTCGAACGCGTTACTCTCACCCCACAAGAGGCGCACCAACTGGCCGCTCTCCTGCGCGGAGCCTTAACAGAAGAAACAGCTTCACCTGTTTCTACGCACATTATCTGGAAGCGCGAAGTTTTGCGCCAGCCGCGCCGACTCTTCGATAGCTGCACGCGCCGCCTTTTCCCCGTAGAGGTACCATCGGAACGCCTGTTGCGTGCCTCTCTATCACTCGCGGCCATCTGGGACCCGCGCAGCAATCTCCCCCTGCCTTTCGAGGGCAGCCTGCTCACCACGCCCACAGGCACGCGCATCGATTGCATTGGCTGGACGCCCGCCCAGGTCTCCTACTGCACCGCCCGTATCCAACGCTGATGATTTTTGACGACCTGAAACCGTAGGGCGGCGACCACAAGGGATCGCCCCTACAGCTTGGTTTCGGCGGCGGGATTGAAGCGATACAGGCGCGCCGGGCGGTGCGTCCCCTCCATCTTCTTCGCGCCCGTATCTTCGAGGATGCCGGTTGAGAGAATCTTCTTGCGAAAATTACGCTTGTCCAATCTGCGATGCAGGATGATCTCATAGACGCGCTGCAATTCGCGCAGCGTAAACTGCTCCGGCAAGAGGTTGAAAGCAATCTGGGTATATTGCAGTTTTCCGCGCAGGCGGTCAAGCGCGTATTGCAGAATCTTCGCGTGATCAAAAGCCAGCTCCGGTAAATGGTAGACTGAAAACCAGCCGACATTGGCGGCATCATCTCCCGCCTTTACCTGCAAGCGCTCCGAGTCCAGCAGGGCAAAGTAGACCACCGTTATCACACGCGTGCGTGGGTCTCTGCCCGGATCGCCAAATGTGTAAAGCTGTTCCAGGTACACATCCTGCACACCCGTTTCTTCCTGCAACTCTCGCTTGGCCGCCGTCTCCAGCGACTCATCCATGTTCACGAAACCGCCGGGAATGGCCCACATCCCCTCGAATGGCCACGCGCGCCGCTTGACCAGCAACACCTGGAGATCGCGCTGGCGCAGGCTCATCATCACCACGTCCACCGTCACCGATGGGCGCTCATACTTGTTGGGATCGTAGTGGTGAGCCTGCGCCTCAGGCTCCTTTGTGACATCATGTCCAATACTCGCTGTTCCAGCCTGCGTTTCCAAATCATCCATCGTGTCTGATTTATCTCTTTCCAATTTGTTGTCTACTATGATTATGACTCAAATGTAGCAACCCGATAACATGCGCTATTATACCGTGTGTAAGGTGGTTCGTGTAAGAGTGCGGCATACGCTCCTATAATCTCATTAGTGTCATTTACACACTTAGTTTACTGAATCTACCACAGCGTGTCAAGCAATTTGCACAAAACAGGACGTCCGCAAGCGATACCCCGCCAGGTATGTGCGTATAGACAAAAGGGGACAATATGCTATACTTTGATTCGACACAAACATCCGTTCACATTCGGGGAAGAGAGCCAACGCATGGAAGAGGGCGCACCATCACAAATCGGACAATTTGCCATCATTCGCCTGCTGCGCGACAGCCTATTCGAGTCAGTTTACCTGGGCAAACAGCAGGGGCGTGCAAAAAATTACAGTACCATACACGTCTACCATACCCTGTTTGCCACCGATGAGCAGCGCGAAGCCTTTCTTTTGCAGGCGAAGTCTCTCAAAAAATTGAAACACCGCAACATCGCCGAACTCATTGATTACGGTCTGCTCCCCAACGCCGGGCAACAACAATCAACACAGGGCTATGTAGTCACACAGTATGTTTCAGAGAAAAGCATGCTTGAGCATTTTCTGCCAGGCACACGCTACCAGCCCGACGAGGTCAAACGCGTGCTCTCGCCCATCGCGGATGCCCTGCAATACGCGCATGCCTCGCGCATCTATCACCACAATCTCCATCCCGGCAGTATCCTCATCGATGAAAGCCGCCAATTCCTGCTGACGGGCTTCTCACCCTTAGCAACGCAGCACGCGCAACAGCAACAGACCGTTGATCCCGACGCGCTGCTCTACCAGGCTCCAGAATGGCTACAGGGCAACCCTGGCCCCGCCAGCGACCAGTACGCGCTGGGCGTGATGGTCTACGCATGGCTGTGCGGTCGCCGTCCATACAGCGCAAGCGGGCGCGACGCATTATTACAACAACAACTCCACGAGCCGCTGCCCGCGCCGCGCAGCTTGAACGATGCCATATCGCCAGCCGTCGAACAGGTAATTCTCACGGCGCTCGCGCCCAACCCCGACGAGCGTTTCCCACGCCCGCAGGCGTTCTCCAGCGAGTATTTGCGCGCCCTGATGGGCTTTAGCGGGCCTCCCATCGCTAGAACGCAACACGATGGGCAGAACGAAGTCATATCAAAGCACACCTCTACAGGCCATATTGACAAAATCGGCAATGTCGAGGCACAACTGAGCGCACCTATCGTACCCGATTCACCATCACTCGCGCCTGAGAAAGCGCGTGACGCATCAGAAGAACATGAATTAGAACCCCTACCCGCGGATGATGCGCCAGACGAAGACGAATTGGAGTCTGAACCTGAACAGGAAACGCCGCGCCCGCAGCCTCGACGCTTTTCTACCGGCAGCATTGCTAACCTTGGCGATATAGTCACAGCCGACCTGAGCCAGGATGGCGTCCTCTCACAACGCCTGGATGGATACGAAGAGCGATCCGCGCAGGTCGAGATGGCGCAACAGGTCGCAAAAGCTCTGATTGAGGAGAAACATGCCGTTATCGAGGCGAGCACTGGAACAGGAAAAGCGCTTGACGTGGACACCCCTATTCCAACGCCAGCTGGTTGGAAGCGCATGGGTGATCTCGTTGCAGGTGATTATGTATTTGATGATAAGGGATATCCAACCCGTGTCACAGTAGCATTTGATATAATGCACGATCATAATTGCTATGAGGTACTATTCAGCGATGGCTCTTCGCTGATTGCAGACGCCGAGCATGAATGGGTATCTTACACAGCTTTAGATCGGCAATGGCATAAACGACCGAGGTCGAATGTCTATGAAGCGAAAAATTTCGTTACCCTGGACAAGCTTCTCTTGCTTGAGCAAATCATCACCCTCTCCTCAAAAGACAGCGTACTCTCGATAGACGAGGCAGTCGAACTCATCGGAGGCCACCGCTGGAGCATCTATCAAGCTGCTCGTCAGATAGCGCCCGTTAACTCCAATATGCGACCCGCACGTTATCCACTCCTGGCGCTTCTCGCTACCGTGAAAGATCGCCTTGCGAAAGACCTGGTCGAACAGCATAGGGATAAACGAGCCTACACTCTTGTCACTACCGAGCAAATGGCTGCCACGCTCGCAGTTGGCTCAACTCCAAGAGCTAACCACGCCATCGCTGTCGCCGATTCTCTCAAACTCCCAGAGGTTAGCCTTCCCATCGCGCCATATTTCCTCGGTGTCTGGCTCGGTGACGGTAGTAGCTACAGCAACCAGATTACAGCCGCCGATCCGGCCATCATTCCTGAGATTGAGAAAGATGGCTATACTGTGCGATCTCTAAAAAGCCATCCTTACCTGTACGCAGTTGATGACGAGATGGGTAAGGCTGTGAGTCGATGGCAGCCAGGTATGACCGGACGCCTGCGCGCGCTCGGGCTTCTATTGAACAAGCACATTCCGGCAATCTATTTGCGCTCCTCAGAACAGCAGCGCCGGGCTCTTCTCGCTGGACTCCTCGATACCGACGGCACAGTTAGCCATACCGGTGCTATTGAATTTACAACTACTAGTCCCCGGCTCGCAGAGGGTGTGTTTGAACTGGCCTGTTCGCTTGGCTTCAGACCTGCACTTCGTAATGGACGCGCGCGTCTCAAACAGAAAGACTGTGGCCCCAAATGGACGCTATCATTCACATCAGAGCAACAGGTCTTCCGACTACCGCGTAAGACAGTCGCTCAGCAGGAACGGCTCCACAATTACACTCCCGGCCGCAATCGCTTCCGCTACGTTATTGAGGTCCACGAAGTGCCTACTCGTCCGGTACGCTGCATTCAGGTCGATTCTAAAAGCCATCTCTATCTTGCTGGCCGATCTATGATTCCAACCCACAACAGCCTCGCCTACCTGCTGCCCATCGTGCGCTCAGGCCGGGGAGCCATCATCAGCACCGCCAACAAAGCCTTACAGGAGCAGCTCTTTTATAAAGACATCCCCTTTATCAAAAAAAATGTGCAGAATTTCGATGCCGCCCTTGTCAAAGGCGTGGGCAACTACATCTGTCTCGACCGCCTTGAAGACGAGCGCAAAGGACTGGGCGCGGCCAGAAACTCCGATTTCTCGCGCCTGCTCAACGTCGTGCAGGAGTTCGAGTTGACCATTTCAGGCGACTTCGAGACGCTGGGCTTTCCGGTTCCAGGCGATCTCATGCACAGGGTCAACGCCGACCGCGACCAGTGTAGCTGGACGGAATGTAAATACTTCAAACAGTGCTACGTGCGCGAAATGAAGAAGAAGGCTGAAGAGGCCCAGGTGATCGTCGTCAACCATACCCTGCTGCTGCTGGATGCCGCTTCGGGCGGTTTTGTGCTGCCGCAGCGCGAGGCCGTTGTAGTTGACGAGGCGCATCACCTTGAAGAAGAAGCCACGCGCGCCTTCACCATCAGCGTCAATCAGTCGCAGGTCTACGCGCTGCTGGCCCTCAAACGCCTGCAATCCAATAGCTCGGCGGAACTCCAACAAACGGCGAAAGGACAACTGATCCTGGCCTGGGAGCGACTGGCGCAGGTGGCAGATCCCGGCTACAAAGGACGCGCCAACCTGCGCGCTCCCTTAGAAGAGGGTCTGAAACTGGCAACCACCATTGAGAAGCTGGCAGGCTCATTGGAGAAGCAGCGACCGCTCTTCCTGATTGATAAAGAGGAAATTCTTTACAAAAAACTCATCGACCGCACGCGCACGCTGGCTAAAAATATTCGCTTCGTCTTCTCGGTGGCACAGGCGGAAAAGTACGTCTATTATGTCGAGCGCATTGCCGCGCGTAGAGGAAATATCTCGCCCCTGGAAGTTTCAGCCGCTCCACTCGATGTCACCGAGTGGCTCAAAAAACATCTCTTTGATAGAACCCACGTGATTTCAACCTCCGCTACACTCACGACAGTCGGGCCAAATCCACACAACCCGAAGGAGCATGGTCCCTCATTTGCCTATTTCCGCAATCGCGCCGGCCTTGACTACATCAATTATCCCGACGCCATTGAGAGTATGCTGCCTCTGACCTTCGACTACGAACGCAACTCCCTGCTCTACTTGCCCAGACACTTGCCTCTACCCGTGTATGGCGACGAAGAAGCTGCTATTGGCTATACGAAGGCCATCGCCGGAGAAATGCTGAGTCTCGTGCGGGCATCACGCGGGCGCGCTTTCCTGCTTTTCTCCAGCAAACGCATGCTCAACGACGTGTACCAGGAATTTCTCACGCGTCTCGCGCCAAACGAGCCTTTGCGCCTGCTCAGCCAGGAGGATAGAAGTATGACGCGCCTGGAACTGGTGCGCGAGTTCCGCGAGTCGGAGGGCGCGGTGCTGTTTGGCCTGAAAAGCTTCTGGGAGGGCGTGGATATCGCTGGCGAGGCGCTTTCGCTGGTGGTCATCGACAAACTGCCCTTTGACCCACCCGACGATCCCGTGCAAGAAGCGCGCGTAGCCTTGATGAAGAAGAATGGCGAGAACTGGTTCGGCTCTTACGTGCTGCCCCAGGCCGTGCTGCGTCTCAAACAGGGACTGGGACGCCTGCTGCGCACGCGCGAGGACCGCGGCGTCATGGCGATCCTCGATGCGCGCCTGCACAAGAAAAACTACGGCAAGCTGGTCATCGACGCGCTCCCGCCCGCGCGCAGGGCTTACGACATCAGGGATGTCGAACGCTTCTTTGAGGAAGGTGGAGATGAGGTGCCGTTTTAGTACGCAATCGTGACGCGGCGGCACTGTTAACGACCCGCCTTAAACTCATCGAGGATGGCGACGCTGAAATCCTCGGCGGAGATGAAGCTCTTGCCGTTTGCATCGCTTAGTACTCCCTCTGAAATAACCTAACCATTTTCGTTGTGCGAAAAATGCAGAGTACAGAGCAAAAGCGCGTCTCACTGGTCATGTTATTTGAGCGAGTCCCCTAAGGTCGCTTGAGCACGTTCACCGGTTAGTGGGATTGTACCGAAGCATCAACAACAAGCCCAAAAAACACCAAAACAAGAAGATACCAGACATTTGCGCACCAACGAAACCTAAATCCATCCTTCAGTTCACAAACGGCGCAAGCATCTGCGCGAACTGTTGATATAATCCCTGCATACTCTCAATCACCCCGTCGCGCTCGCTCGACTGCGGCACCATCCACGTAATCAGCGCCGCGAAGCCGCTAATAGCCTCTTTCAAAGCCACCAACTCATCTACCGAAAAGAGGAGCGCCCCCTCACCCTTCGCCAGCAGATGCGCCACCCGTTCATGCAACCTCTGCAAGATGCGTATCTGTTGCTCGCGCTTCGCCCCGGCAGGCATAGTTTTGCGCACATAGGCGAGATAGCCTTTGAGCACACTTGCAAGCACCTTCAGATCATCCCAGGCAATCGGCAGCAAGGGAATGTTGCCCGGCTCGCGTACCGTTACTTCCATCATCTTCTCCCCACTTGTGTTGTATTTCCTTCGTGTTTTCTATTTGCATGTGCCTGTTCTTCGCGCACGAGCAGAGGAGCGGTATAGGGTATACCCGTCATGCCCAATAATCCACGCCGTATGAGGAGTTCATTCTGACTGTTGATAGTAAGCCCCTGCCCGATCCGCCAGACCGTCAAATAACGCACTCCCGACCTGAGAGCTACATCCAGGCTCAATCTGGTACTTTTCCAGATAGTGACGAAACGCAACAGCGCTGATGGGCAGCGTCTCTTGCTCAGAAGCGCCCTGTTGAAAGTACATCCATCCAACTCCTTCTATTCTTGTCGTTTACTGTTTTGCCTGATTCCTCTTGCCAGCCTCATCTTTCTTATCGGTTTATGAATTTGTGATACAATCGTGTATGGGCTAACTACTTCCAGGTACAACAACATAGTAGCTTGATCCGAAGTACAATAGGGAAACAGAGAGCTAACTGTATGTAACACGCTGCTACATTTTAAGCGAGAGGATAGAGAAAAGGTGTTAAACAGGAATGCATTTGGACAGCTGGTACGATCATACAGAGAACAGCGTGGATGGACGCAAGAGGAACTAGCAGAACGTTGGGGCCACGCGAGAGTCTACGTCTCCCAGATTGAGCGAGGCAAGCGAAAGTTGGATAGTGTGACACAGGTGATGCGCCTGGCCGATACCCTGGACATCCCCCAGGAAAAGCTAGAGGAGATCGGGCGCGGTATTCCGAAGAGGAAAATAGAGGTGGAAGTCCCGCAGCAAGCCGATAATGCCATTCTCCAGATGCTGCTTGCTCCTGGCCGTGATATGGTACAGATGTCTTATATGTTGTGGATTGCGGATCAAGCCCCCATTCTCCTCGAAGAGAAACTGCAAGAGCTTACCATCAGCCTGGACCAGGCACTGATCTCCTACCACGGTGAATTTCTCAAGCCTGCACAGCAGTTACTCGCCTACACGCACCAGATGAGAGGGCGCATGGCCTTTGATCGCCTGGACTTTGCAGCGGCCTCCGGGCATTTCTCAGAGATGATTGATCTGGGGGAGGAACTCAACGATCCAGATATAATCACGTTGGGTATGACTCTCCAGGGGAGCGTTTTTAGGAAGCGCGGGCGCTTTGAACACGCAATCAGGTGTTTTAACGCTACAAAACCCTACGCTGGTATCGCGTCTGCGGGTGTTCAGGGGGTGCGGTATAACCTCATGGCACGCTTATACTACGACTCTGGGGATGAGCAGGGGTTTCTTCGGGCTATTAACCCTGCGTTGGAGATCGCCGAACACATGAAGGACAGTATCGCGGGTTTAGCGAACGACTTCAGCCTTGATGATGTTCTCCAGGAGCAAGCATCAGGGTTCACAGAGTTGTGGAAGCCAGAGAAGGCAATTGAGATTTATAAAGAGACTGATCGACTCCGACATTTCCGTCCGTTACGCGATCAAGGAGCTTATATCATAAACAAAGCTCAAGCATACTTACATCTTGGGGATTTGGACCGGGGTATCGCGCTTTCTTTGAAGGGCATTCGGTTAGCTTCCGAATACCGTTCCAAACGACATATAGGGTGGGTGGAGAAGACCTATAACCGCCTGCGAGTGCTCCCAATAGGGAAAGAGAAGAGCCTGGATGTTTTGCACGATGCGCTGATAGAGGCGAAGAGAAAACTAGAGACGTGAAGATGGCCACCAGGCTCCCCTTTGGAGAACCTGGTCAAATCGCGTGATGAAGAAGGTTTTGCTCACTATTTGCGTACCGATGTCTCTTTTGCCGCCCAAATGCCACAACCCTTTACCATAGACGGGATGCGTGGGAAAGCCGGAGATTACCTCGTAGTAAATGAGGGCGCTGGTTGGCCTGTCGATCTTGAAATATTCGAGCAGACCTACACACCGGTTGAATAAAAGGCCCCTGCATCGCTCTCATCTCCACCAGGAAAGGCCCTTATCCACGCCACCCGCATCAATCATCAACCTCGCGCTACAACTGATACAACCGACACTACTGATACAAATGACCGTCACTATCTTACGAATCCCGGAGAACTGGAGACGCGAGCATCTCCAATCGTAGTCATTGTAGAGGCGGGGGTGGATGTGGGGAAGGGTGGGGACCCTCGCTTGCGGTCGCCTTTTTCTACCACATCAAACACGCCTTGCCAATGATAATCCACGAAACACGCCTCGTGAGCAGGTGGGTGCGTGCTATTTTTTTGCATTGATGAGGTTCTAAAGGGCGCCCGCAAGGGGACGCCCCTACAATGACCCGACGGATGCTCCTACGGGTACCCGCTTCGGAGTCATTGTAGGGGCGTCCCC
>DATLSI010000104.1:0-3366 GCA_035534255.1 Ktedonobacteraceae bacterium
GCCAGACACGCTCAGCCGGAACCAGCAGGCAGCGATCGTCGTTGGCCTGGAGCAGAAAGCTGACAAGCCAGTCTGAACCGCCAGAGCTGCCGTCACCGCCATTACCATCTGCCGGGGGCGTATCGAGGCGGAAGCAGGTGCGAAAAGGCGAGTTTGACTCAAGCGGTCGAATCTGGCCGAGCCAGGTGTGCATGGAAGCGGAAAACTCTTTCAGTTCGCGGGCTGGCGCTGTGAGTGACGGGTCGTCGGAGGCGAGCGCTTGCAGCCACTGCGCGGGCAGCGTCGTGGCGCTGGCACGAGAATCGCGCTGAGCGGGCAGAAGTTGTGTCGAAGAGAGACGAGACCGCACAAAGGCATCGATGGTATGGTTGAGAAAGTGCAGCGTCATGTCCTGTGGCAGAGTAGCTTTCTTTTCCTCCGGTGGCATAAAGGCCCAACTGATGGGAGGCATCATGCCGGAAAGCGTTTGCACGCGGTAGGAGTCTTCGGGCGCGAGCGCCGCTTCCCAGGCTGCTCGATAGGTAGTGGCTCTTTTCTGCCGCAATTCTTGTACCGTTGGCATGTAGCACTGGCGAGCAATCAGTTCAAAAGCGAGGCTGGCTGCTGTTCTCCAGAAACGCAGCGAACTGCCAAAAGCCAGGCCGCGAGGCGGGTTGCCGGGCAGCGCGAGCAGAAAGTCAAGGGCAATAGCGGGGTCAAGTGCCAGCGTGCTGATGTCCCACGGCTTGAACGCGGCGACGCTCAGATCGATGTCCCCTTCCAGAATGAGTTCTGGCGAAGGCAACGGACCCTTTGAGGATGATGGCATGCACAATGTCATGTTGTCGGGACTGGCGATTCTGACAAGTAAATTGCCCGCCAGCGCGCCCAGTGTTTCCTTCAAGGCATCCTGGGTAAGGGTAAAGGGATGTCCGCGCGGTTTCTGCTTCTCGGATTGCCGCCCCGCGTGCCTGGGAACGGTCATTGGTAGCTGGGATGATTCGGCCCAGATATGGAGTTCGGGGGACGTGTTGCAGTCCCAGATTGCATGTAAAACTATCAAGCCCTTGCCTCTTCACTTAAAGAGTTATATTGAATGTGTTATTCTCGCAAGTAGAATCCCCATAAATTGCAATGCAGAGAGGCACTCGCCGCTTCCTGCCAACTCCTTTCTATCATAACACAGTCAAAGTAGCATCGTGTGAATCTATCATGATTCGCATATACTTCCTATGATATACTGCTAAACAGGTGAGTAAACCAGTCAGGAGAAAAAAGATCATGTCGTCTGATAAAGGCATTCAGGGATTGCACCATATTACGCTCGTTTGCGCAGATGCCCAGCGCACCGTCGATTTCTATACGCAGGTGTTGGGTTTGCGCTTCATAAAAAAGACGGTCAACTTCGATGATCCGGGAAGTTACCATCTTTACTTTGGCGATGAGGTGGGCCATCCGGGTTCAGCCGTCACGTTCTTTGAATGGCCTGGCGCTCCAAAGGGGCATCCGGGCGTCGGGGGAACGCACCATTTCGCGTTGATTGTCAATGACTACGATGGACTGTTGCAATGGAAACGGCGGCTGGTTGATCTCGGTCTCGGCGTCGAAGGCCCGCTCGACAGGCACTACTTCAAATCGATCTACTTTAATGATCCTGATGGCACTATCCTTGAGATTGCGACGCGCGGACCCGGCTGGACCATCGATGAAGCTCCTGACGCCATTGGTACGGAGTTCCGCGAGCCGCCCGCGGAAATGCTCGTCAACAACCGGGACGAAGCGCGTATCAGCGCCGAAACATGGCCTGAGCCTGTGCCTGAGATTAGCGCGAAGATGGCGTTGAGCCAGGGTATGCATCACATCACCGCAATTGGAAGTAATATCCAGCGCACGCAGGCGTTCTTCGGCGATTTACTTGGTATGAGACGTGTGAAGATGACCTCCAATTTTGATGATCCCACCTCCGCGCACTGGTACTGGGGTGTTGGCGATGGGCGTCCTGGCACGTTGATTACCTACTTTGAACGCGATCCTGCCCGGACAGGCCGCGCGCAGATGGGTGCGGGGCAAACCCACCATTTTGCGCTCGCCGTTGCCGACGAGGAGGCACAATTGATCTGGCGCGAAAAACTGGTCAAGGCTGGCCTGCGCGTCACGCCGGTGCAGGATCGTGTCTACTTCAAGAGTATCTATACCAACGATCCTGATGGACATATTGTTGAGCTGGCAACGGCGGGTCCTGGTTTTGCGGTAGATGAGCCGGTAGCTGATCTGGGCAAACACTTGCAACTACCGCCCTGGTTGGAGCGCAATCGAGCCAGAATTGAGCAAACGCTGCGACCAATTAGCGCGCCTGAATGGCGACCAGCGGGGACAAAGTCATGAGCGAACAGGCCATGGTAAGTGAGGTTACCGCGTCGAAATCAACTTAATCATTAGCCTGCAATAGCCTCTTTGTAGCGGCGCATGGCGTCGATATGCTCGTCAGGGGATGTGTATCCAGCGCCCATCGTGTTAATGGAGATATGCGTTGCCCCCAGCGCTTGCCATGCCTTTGTCTGTTTTACCCATTCGTCGAGGTTGCCTTCACGCGCGCTCATGCGCGCTTCGATGCCCATCTGTGCAGGATCGCGGCCAGCTTCTCTGGTGTAGCCGCGCAGTCGTTCAATGGTTTCGCCCATCTGGTCGTTCGGGTAGCCCTGCGGGAACCAGCCATCTCCCAGATGCGCTGTACGGCGCAGCAGCACTTCGGCTCCTCCGCCCATCCATATGGGGATAGAACGATGCAGCGGCAAGGGATTGAGTCCCGCCCCGGTGATAGTGTGGTAACGACCCTCGTAGCTGACAACTTCCTGGCTCCAGAGGAGGCGCAGCACTTCAACCTGCTCTTCTATGACACGTCCACGCGTGTGGAAATCCATGCCCAGCGCCTCGTACTCTACCGGGTTCCAGCCCACGCCCACGCCCAGCCGCAGCTTGCCGCCTGTGAGGATGTCTACCTGCGCGGCCTGCTTGGCGACGAGAGCGGTTTGTCTCTGTGGCAGGATGATGACAGCCGTGACCAGTTCCAGGTGCGTCAGCGCGGCAAGGTAGCCGAAGAGTACGAATGGTTCGTGAAACATATCGCGCTGTGTGTATCCGCTCCAGCCGGGACGATGTGTGGGATCAGCGCCCAGCACGTGGTCAAATACGACAAGGTGTGTGTAACCCAGGGCTTCCGCCGCCTGTGCGTAGTCGCGAATGACGATGGGGTCCGCGCCAATCTCGTTCTGTGGGAATGTGACTCCTATGTGCATGTTCAGGATTCCTCGTGTTCTAGTTACTTATTTGATGTTTGTGGTCTTTGTGATGATAGCATGCATGGGCGAGAGGTGTCCAGGACTATGA
>DATLSI010000105.1:0-2654 GCA_035534255.1 Ktedonobacteraceae bacterium
GCAATCCACCATTAGGGGAACTGACAGTGGCCTTACAAAGAGGCAGTGGAGAAGAGTGAAGACGATGATCTGGTCGGATATGCACCTGTTTACCTGTTATCGTCTGCCGCGTCTGATCGGGAAACCGCAGGTGATCTATTACGAGCTGAGCAGCCAGACCACGAGGATCACCTGGATGTGGGTCGTTAATGCTCGATCGATATTTGTTCCCTGGTGGCCTGCCATCCCTGATGAACAATATCAGCGACAGATGCGAGCCTTGACAGCGTTGGTTGAAGAGAAAACAGGGCTGCCCTTATATGATTTGAGCGAGCCGTGGCTGAGGCGAAAAGAGAGTGGAACCCCGAAAGAGTGATTGGAGTCATCTTCCTGCTCACCGACGCGCTCGGCAGCGTGGTGGCGGCGTTCAGCAACACGAAAGGCGCGGCGACGCTCAGCGACAACGAGGTGTACAGCCCCTACGGCAACCTGCTGTACAGCGCCAACGGCACGATGGGAACCGCCAGAGGCTACACCGGCCAGTACAGCGACCCGCTCACCGGGCTTGACTATTATGTCTCGCGCTACTATGATCCGGTGGCTGGCGTCTTCCTGTCGGCGGATACGAAGGAAGGCAACGCGCAGGGGATGAATCCCTATGCCTACGTGGCCCAGAACCCGGAGACGCTGACCGATCCGTCGGGGCAGTATTTCGCGCCGCCAGGAGGCAATGGAAATGGCGATCCCAACCCACCATCGTGTGAGCAAGAGAACGATTGTGGCAAAGTGAACATTGACTATCCCACCCCGCCTCCAACACATACAAAGACGGTGGAGGTCCAATGTAATGCCATATGTCAGTATGAGAAGAATGCTAAGCAACTGGCAGTAAATGCTGCGGCTTTCTTTAGCAGTCTCGCAAACGATCTGGCTGGTTTGGAAAATCTGTTGAATATGACGGATCTCGAAAATTTGCTTTCCTTGAAGTCCCTGTTTGGCGGCAAGTATGGGCCAGAAATAATGGGGTTTGTAAACGGATTACTTGGAGGAGTAGCCCTTCTTGCAAGTCCAGAATATTTTGGTCTTGTAATCGCGATTCCACGTTTAGAGAGCATTGCACAAGATTTCGCCAGCGGATTTGCCGCTGAGGCGAATCACCCGTTAAAATGGTTTACATTACAAAACATAGAAAATGACTGGGATAATGTGTTGGGAAGTCCCATGCCAGATGCTACTACTTCAATAGCTGTATCCGCGGGAGCGAGTGTAGTCGGCGCTGGTCTAGCCGCTGCGCTTCCTGAGAGCGGGCTCTTAGCGCAAGCTGCTGTCAATACGATATTTGCAGGACAGACAGTAACGGCTGCTATTGGGGCGGGTACAGTTATAATGGAATTCATTGCCACAGGTTACCTGGAAGATCAAGAAAATATTCTAGCAGGTCCACCCACACCAGGGATTCATTATATGAGCAAATAACTGGCGTGGAAGGCTAGCACGTTCTGTTTAAAAAAATCGGCAGTGATGGAGATGAGAAAGATAATGAGCCGGAAGCTTCATGCAAGATCTGGTGGATACCAGCTTGTCTTTAATCAGAATGTTGTTTATACTGCGCTGGGGATACTCTACGCGATCGTCTATATCGCGGTGTTACTCAAGCCAGAACACTACCCTCAACCTCAGTACTTCCTCGCGATAGAAGCCTGCATCCTGGGAGCCAGCTATTGTGTCTTGAGAGGGGGATGGCGGCTGTTGTGGTTGATCCGTCTCGAGTTGCGGCGCTCCGCTGTCCTGAACGAAGAGGATCGGATGAGCTATTTTCCGCCTACCAATCCGACGTCTAGTGAAACCATCCCTTCGGAGGTCAAGGTACGGCTCAAGCTGCTCTCTCTCGCATTGGCTATACTCGCCTGGTTCATTCCCTGGCTTCCCTGGTTGCCTCCCCCAACATCTATCAATTGGGCAATATTCCTTTTTGGCACATGGGGAATAGCCTTTCCCATTTTTTACGCATACCTCATCTGGCAACCCACGATCAAGATCACCGAACGTGGCCTCAAAAGGTATGTGATCAAAATGGCGAAAACGACGGAGTGGTCAAAGGCGTGCCTGTTTATCTGTTATCGCCTCCCCACTCTGATCGGGAAGCCGCCGGTGATCTATTATGAGCTGAGCAGCCAGACTAGCAGGATCACCTGGATAGAGATTGTGAATGTCCGTTCGATATTTGTTCCCTGGCGGCCTGCTCTCCCTGATGAGCAATACCAGCGACAGATGCGAGCCTTGACGGCGTTAGTCACAGAGAAAACGGGACTGCCGTTATATGATTTGAGTGAGCCGTGGCTGCTAAGAAAAGAGGTCGGAAGGCCGAAAGAGTAAGCTCGTAGAGTTGTATGTGTACTTCTGATCGTAAGTGCAATGGGAACCGCCAAAGGCTACACCGGCCAGTACAGCGACCCGCTCACGGGGCTTGACTATTACGTGTCAAGATACTATGATCCGGTGGCTGGCATCTTCCTCTCGGCGGACACAAAGGAAGGTAACGCGCAGGGGATGAATCCCTATGCCTACGTCGCACAGAACCCGGAGACGCTGACGGACCCCTCGGGGCAGATGTACGCGCCGCCGCCATGCTGTGGCGATCCGCTGCCGCCGCCTTCGCCGCCGCCACCTCCTGA
>DATLSI010000106.1:0-6263 GCA_035534255.1 Ktedonobacteraceae bacterium
CTTGATGAGCAAGGGAAAGCCGGTTTGCCGGGCTTCCCACAACAATACCGCATCGTCCTGGCTGTCGCCGTTGTAGCCGGGGATGGTGGGCGCGCCGACCGATTGCGCCAGGCGTTTGGCGGCGATCTTCGATCCCATCAGGCGCATGGCCGTGGCAGGTGGCCCGATGAACACGATGCCCGCCTGCTCGCATGCTTCTACAAAGGCGGTATTCTCGGAAAGGAAGCCATAGCCAGGGTGGATAGCCTCGGCTCCGCTTTGCCTGGCAACCTCCATGATGGTTGGGATATGCAAATAGCTTTGTGCTGCTGGCGCGGGGCCAATGGCATAGGCTTCATCCGCGGCGCGTGTATGGAGCGCGTGACGATCTGCCTGGGAGTAGACGGCGACGGTTGCTATGCCCATCTCGCGGCAGGTGGCCATGATTCGCACAGCTATTTCGCCGCGATTGGCAATGAGTATTTTCTTGAACATACTCTAAGTACCTAACTTTACAATTTGCGTATGTTGTGGAACCAGGGCGACCGCAAGGGTCCCCGCCCATCATCCACACCACTATACAATTTGCGTATGTTGTGGTACGAGGGCGACCGCAAGGGTCCCCACCGCTCCACTCATCCACCCCACTATACAAGTTGCGTATGTTGTGGTACGAGGGCGACCGCAAGGGTCCCCACCGCTCCACTCATCCACCCCCGCCCCTACAATGAACGTTATACAATCCAACCAGGTTTGCGCTTCTCCAGAAACGCTTGCAGGCCCTCCTGCCCTTCTTCGCTGACGCGCAGGCGGGCGATGGTCTCGGCGGTGTAACGACGGGCGGTTTCGCTGTCCATTTGCCCGACGTTGAGTGCCAGGGCTTTGCAAGCGCGCATAGCCAGGGGCGCGCATTTCAGCAATTCGCCGATTTTGTTTGCAACGGCTGCATCCAGTTCTACGGCGCTGGTCACGATGTGTACAAGTCCAATCTCGCGCGCATGGGCAGCGCTGAAGGTTTCGCCTGTCAGGAAAAGCAGGCGCGCCTGGGACTCGCCGATTTTGCGTATTACATAGGGTGAGATAACGGCGGGCGCGATGCCCAACCTGACCTCGCTGAAGGCCAGTTTAGCGGAATCAACGGCGATGACGATATCGCACGCGGCCACCAGGCCCAGGCCGCCGCCCATGGCCGCGCCGTTGATGCGCCCGATGACCGCGCAGGGGAACGTATTGATGATCTTGAAGAGATCACTCATCGCCAGCGCGTCCTCCAGGTTTTGTTCTTGCGAAAATGCCGAGGATGACTTCATCATATTCAGATCCGCTCCGGCGCTGAAGACTGGCCCATCACCTGTAAGCACCACCGCGTGCAGGCGTGTATCGGAGCGTAATTCAGTAAAGGCTCGTAGCAAATCCTCTACAAGTTGAGTATTGAACGCATTGCGCGCTTCAGCGCGTCGCATGGTGATAGTTGCGATCCTGTCCTCGTGACTGCGTTCAACCGTAATGTGAGTAAATGTCGTCATGAACCCTCCTCGCTGAGTATTACATGCGGAAGACGCCGAACGGCGTGTCGGGCATGGGCGCGTTCAAGGATGCAGCGATGCCCAGCGCCAGCACCGCGCGCGTATCGCGTGGATCGATGATGCCATCATCCCAGATGCGGGCGGTGCTGTAGTACGGGTTGCCCTCGTCCTCGTACTTATCGAGGATGGGCCGTTTGAAGGCTGCCTCTTCTTCCTCGCTCATGCTCTGACCGCGCGCGGCCATGCCATCTTTGCGCACGGTTGCCAGCACGCTGGCGGCCTGTTCGCCGCCCATCACCGAGATACGCGCGTTGGGCCACATCCAGAGTTGACGCGGCGAATAGGCGCGCCCGCACATGCCATAGTTACCCGCGCCGAAGGAGCCGCCGATAATGACGGTGAAACGCGGCACGGGAACGTTGGCGACGGCCATAACCATCTTCGCGCCATCTTTGGTGATGCCGGCATTTTCGTATTGCTTGCCCACCATGAAGCCGGTAATGTTCTGCAAGAAAATCAAAGGAGTTTGCCTCTGCGCGCATAGTTCCATGAAGTGGGTAGCTTTCAGCGCGCTTTCCGAAAACAGGATACCGTTATTGGCGATAATGCCCACAGGGTAGCCCATGAGCCGCGCGAAGCCGCAAACCAGCGTCGTGCCATAGAGTTCCTTGAACTCGTGAAAGCGGCTGCCATCTACCAGGCGAGCGATAATCTCGCGCACGTCGTAGCTTTTGCGGTTATCTTTCGGGATAATGCCGTACAGGTCGGCGGCGTCATACAGGGGCGGTTCAGGGTCGTGGATGTCCCAGGGAATATATTTGCGCCTGTTGAGGTGCGAGACGATGCTGCGGCAGATGGCGAGGGCGTGTTCATCGTTGAGGGCGTAATGATCGGTGACGCCCGATTTGCGGCTATGCACGTCCGCGCCGCCCAGCTCTTCAGCCGTTACTTCTTCGCCGGTGGCGGCTTTGACGAGTGGCGGACCACCCAGGAAGATGGTGCCGTTGCCGCGCACTATCACACTTTCATCGCTCATGGCCGGTACATACGCGCCGCCTGCCGTGCAGGAACCCATGACGGCGGCGATCTGCGGGATACGCTGGCTCGACATACGCGCCTGGTTATAGAAGATGCGCCCGAAATGCTCGCGGTCGGGGAAGACATCAGCCTGCAAGGGGAGAAAGGCTCCGCCTGAATCGACGAGATAGATGCAGGGCAGGTGGTTCTGCTCGGCGATTTCTTGCGCGCGCAGGTGCTTCTTGACGGTCATGGGGTAGTAGGTGCCGCCTTTGACGGTAGCGTCGTTGGCGACGATCATGCATTCCTGGCCCTCCACAACTCCGATGCCTGTGACGATGCCTGCCGAGGGCGCATCGTTCTCATACATATCCCAGGCTGCCAGTGGACTTAGTTCAAGAAAAGGAGTATCGGGGTCGCATAAGAGTTGGACACGCTCGCGTGCCAGCAGTTTGTTGCGTTTGCGATGTCTGGCGATGGCCTCTTCCCCTCCACCCATTTGCACTTGCTGGATACGGTCGGATAGTTGTGAGAGTATTTGCTGGAAGTAGCGGGTGTTTTCCTGAAAATCAGGACTGCTGCGATCTACGTGCGACTCTAGAATGCCCATGCGATTGTAAATTCCTCTCGACAACGCTGTCATGGACGCTGAATAGGCTTGATGACACCTCTATGATATGGTTGCAGCATAGCACCGCACCGGGGGAGCGTCAAGTTTGCAGAGCGACCGCGAGGGTCGCTTTGCACTAATTTGAATCTGTCTTATACGGGGCGTTTTCTTCCCTGATCTTTTCGGCCAGGAATATCTTAACCAGAGATTGGTAAGGTACATCTCTTTTATTCGCCAGCGTCTTGAGTTCCGCGATCAACGATTCTGGCAGGCGGATAGAAACCGTTCTGGTTGTGGGCTTGAGACGGGAGAAAGCTGGATTTCTTTCTGCTTTGCTCCAATCGATATATTCGGTTGAGTCATGCTCTGCCCAGAAAGCTCGTTCCTCGTCTTCGTTGTTGAATTGAGGCAATTGTTTATTGCTACTGTTGTTGCTCATATATTTCTCTTTCCTTTTTGCTCTGGTCGCGAGCCGAAATAACACGTATCTTGTCGCCTCTGATCGTGAAAACGAGAAATAATGGTCTATCTGTATCGCTGCGTCCAAGCAAGTAGTACCGTTTTTCGTTACCTGAATGCTTTGTATCTTCGCTTAGAAGTAAGGGTTTGTTGAAAAATACCTGTTCGCATTCTGTGTAATCGACGTGGTGTTTTTCCCAATTCTTTTGCTTGTTGCCTTTGTCCCAGTCAAACCCATCAAGCGTGTCGAAGTCAAGCAAGTCGTCCTCCATACACACCGATTGTATATAATAGTACAATACAATTATGTAGTTGTCAATGAAGCATATTGCTATGCTTTATGGCTGTTTGCCAATTAATACCCAGGTTATGTATCTTCCTCTACTTTGGCGTTTAACTGAATACCATGTATCATGCTCTAAACCAAAAATACTTTCGAGAGCCTCTTTGACTAAATCAAAGGCGATCAGTCACTTCGGGCGCGGCATGTACCATTCGCGATATTCGCTACAATGTCCCTCTTCATCAAAGCGCAGGATGAAGATGTTGTTGTATTCGTCTCTGGGTGTGCTACCGTCATGCTCAAAGTAGAGGCTGCGGCCATTGGCTACTGCCAGGTCGCCATCAATCATAATTGGCTCGTAGTGAGCGTCATAGGTTCCGGGTGTATCGGGATTTTCCAACCACGAGGCAACAAGGGCGGCTCGTCCGTGGACGGGTGCGCTGAAAGGATCGTAGCTATAGACGACGTTTTCACTGAAGAGGTCGCCGATAGCCTGGGGATCGTAGGTTTTCCAGGCATGCACATAGGCATCCAGCCATCGCTGAACGGTTGCTTGATCTAGCATATGTTTCTCCTTGCGCGTTATTATTTGCTCTAAGTTTACCACGATGTGCTGCTAAAAGCCCTGGGCGCGAGGGTGGCCGTCATCTTTTTGCGCGAGATACCGGGGCGACCCTTGCGGTCTGGTCAACTGTATGATTGAGGCATCCCGCGGCTGCGATTGAAATGATTACAGCCAGCATTCCCCCGTCTGGGTTGCCCCTACCTGGTAGGGGCTTTTTTATTGCCAACTCTGTACACAAGAAAATACACCCCTCAACCATCCAGCGTCCTCGGCAGCGGGGGATCGCTCTCGATCAGCAGCGACGCATCGACACCCAGCGCCCCGGCCAGTTTATCCAGCGTCACCGTCGAGAGCGGCCTATAGGGATCGCGGTAGATCGTCCTCAGCGTGTTATAGGCGATCCCGGCATTCTTTGCCAGCTTGCGCATGCTCATCCCCCGCTCGGCAGCCACCTCTTTGACCTTCAGGCGTATCATCGCGTGTGTACCCCTTCATCCCGTTGATACGCCCGATTGTAGGCACGCTTTCCAGCATTGACTAGCTCTCAATTCGCTGCTATTATCAATAAGTAGGCAGTATCAATTCGCTGATATCCTCTTTTATCGGCACACAAGAAAGGATTCATGAAGCGGCCATGAACACCACATTAGAAGCAAGACACATGGAGACATGGGCCAGGGCAGCACAGGCGTCCGCGCGCTACACGCGTATGGAACGCGGAGAGCAGGATGGCCCGGAGGGACGCGCAGCACGCGCCACCCTCATCGCGGAACTGGCAACGCTGCTGGAGATATCGCAGCAGCTCGACAAAGAGCTACCACTGTGGCAAAAGGAATTGTATGTGAAGGCAGCGCAGGGCATGGTGGAAGCGTGCCATCTGTCAATGGAGGAGATAGCGGGGGTCTGCATTCCTCCGGGTGATAAAGGACGCATATTTGTAGGGACGCGATAAATCGCGTCCGCCTATGCCGGCACTCGCCCACGCGGACGCGATAAATCGCGTCCCTACACATCACCCGGAAGGACGGAGAACCGGGCGCGAAAATCCGTTGACAAATCACATGCCATCGTGTACTATACATGCGTGCGATACAGAGCCGTGGGGTTTCTCCAGGTCTCTTATCAAGCGGCGTTCGGGCGTGGCCAAGCGGTAAGGCAGTAGACTTTGGATCTACCATTCCCAGGTTCGAATCCTGGCGCCCGAGCTTTTTTTATGGTGTAATACTGGGTCGTTATTATTAAAAAGGTATGTAATATTCGCTATGATTATGTATGCGCCCGTAGTGCTGGCAGCAGGTAAAGGTACTCGGATGCGTTCAACTTTGCCAAAGGTATTGCATCCGTTGGCGGGGTTGCCACTACTGGCACATGTCCTCAATGCACTTGATGCCATTCCTGCGACTGCTGCGATTGCCCCGCTGCTTTCCACCCTTGCTGCTCACCGGCCCACTGCTGTCATTGGCTTCGAGTCAGAAGAGGTCGAGCGCGTTATTGGCGCGCAATGCTTCTATGCTATTCAAGAAGAACAACTGGGTACAGGTCACGCGGTGCTGGCGGCGCGAGAGGTTGTGGATGCGCTTGATCCGCAGCCGGAGGTCGTGCTGGTGTGCTATGGCGATACGCCGCTTATTAGCAGCGAAGTGCTGGCACGCTTGCTAGTAGAGCACCTGCAACAGCGTGCAGCCGTTACTTTTCTAAGCGCGATGACCGAACAACCTTCCGACTTTGGGCGCGTCGTGCGCGATGCGCGTGGGCGTGTGAGCGAAATTGTTGAGATGAAACGCGCCACGCCAGAGCAGAAACTCATCAAAGAAGTCAATTCGG
>DATLSI010000107.1:0-8786 GCA_035534255.1 Ktedonobacteraceae bacterium
TGATATTGAGAGAAGCACCCTGCTGATTTATAACAATTCTGGTGACTGAGCTAGGGCTAAATCGAAAATGCGCTTTGTGAAGGTACTCATTCGCGCGGAAAGTATGTATGTATTGTTCTTCATCAATATCTTCTAGGCCAATGATAACCTTTCCTTCAGACGCACCTCTTCTAATATCGTTGCTACCGAGTATAGAGGGGTTCTGAAGTAAATACAGTGCTTGAATAATGACTGATTTACCAGCGTTATTCGGCCCAATGAGAATATTCATCCGCTTATCCAGTTTGATAACCTTTGAGTCTGCAAAGCTCTTAATATTGTTGATTTCAATGCTTGATAGCCACATAGGCCTTGTACTCCATTTAATTTCATTCTGTGCAACAGTCTCGCTATTATACACCTGTAGAACCCTTTTTTTATGTTAATAGGAAATAAGGCACGCTTCGCGTCTTTTAACCCCTCCCCTGCATCTGCGAAATCTCCAACCCACTCCGCTCTGTGGTCAGCCATGCGTACCGAAGCGACCGAGCGAAGTATACTGCATTGACACACTACACGGTCTCTTCGCCCCACAAGTCTACCACAGGCTTCGGGGTAGTATTTCGCTGGTGTCCACCCCAGGACGTGCCTCGCTCCCCCGCTCGTGCCAGCCAGGACTTGTGAATTATTGCTGAGAGAGGAGGCTTCTCAGCAATAATTCACAAGTCCTGCTTCCTGGGTCTACCAATATACTCTTCAAACCTCAGCATGCTCTGGAACGTACATGATATGCTAGTAGAGAGCATTGGAAAGGTATTCACACACACATGAGTCGCAAAACACCGGGCATAAATAGATTTTCGCAAGCCATCCGTTTTTTTCGCGTCTCCAGGCTGTTGCTCTGGACGCTATGGGTCATTTACCGGGAACGCCGCCGGGTTATGCGCGCGCGCGCGCGTGGTAACAATGAGGTGCAGCCAAACGTGGATGTACTGGTCGAAGTGTTGGTGGCATTTCGCCACACGGCCATCAAACTTGGTGTGCTGATGATCAAACTGGGACAGTTCCTCAGCGCGCGCGCCGATTTGCTGCCGGAGCAAGCGCTGGCCGCCATCAGTTCTTTGCAGGACGAGGTGCCACCCGCGCCATTCAGCCACGTCGTATCGGTCATCGAGTCTGAACTGGGCAAACCAGTCGAGGAAGTCTTCAGCGTCCTGGAGCGCAAAGCCACGGCTGCCGCCTCGCTGGGCCAGGTGCATAAAGCAGTCCTTGTCTCAAACGGCAAAACGGTAGCCGTCAAAGTACAGCGACCCAACATCGAGCAACTGGTGCGCAGCGACTTGAATACGCTCAAATTCGTCATCTGGGTGATTAACCGTTTCGTCAATACCAGTGAATTCATCGACCTCAACGCCGTCTACCTGGAGTTCAAGCGCACCACTTACGAAGAGATTGACTATATCACTGAGGCGGCCAATGCCAAACGCTTCAAGGAGATGTTCAAGGACGACCCGACTATCTACATCCCCGCCATTTATGATGAATATACCTCGCGCCGCGTGCTGGTGCTGGAATGGATCGACGGCATCAAGATCAACGATTATGCCACGCTCGATAGCGAAGGCATCGACCGGCTTGAAGTGGCCAAACGCACGGTGCAGACATACTTCTACCAGTTCTTTGAAGCTGGTTTCTTTCATGCCGACCCGCATCCGGGCAACATTTTTGTTAAGAAGGGTCAACCCGGCGAAGGGCCAGTTATCGAGTTTGTCGATTTTGGCATGGTGGGCAACCTGTCCAAAAGTATGAAGAAGTCGTTGAAGGACCTCTTCCTGAGCTTCGTATCGCGCGACTCGCGTGCCCTGGTGGACGCCCTGGCGCGCCTGGGCTTCATCGGCGAGGGCGCGAACATGGCCGCCATCGAAAAGGGCATGGCGCTCATGATGGAACAATACTACGGCATGACGTTGGGCGAGGCGCGCGATCTGGATATTCCCGATGTCGCTCAGGACGTGGGCAGGCTATTATACGGGCAGCCATTCCAGATACCCGCGCAGTTTGCCTTCACAGGCCGCGCCGTCAGCACGCTGGTGGGAGTCTCGACCGGCCTCGCGCCGGACTTCAACTTCGTCGAAGTAGCCACGCCCTACGCTCGCAAATTCCTGGGCCTGGATGCAGAGGGTATTGGACAGACCGTTCAAAGCGTCTTGATGCAGTTGCTTGAAGCGGGGCGCATCCTGCTGAAACTGCCCAAAGAGCTGGAGCAGGTGATAATCAAACTCGATACAGGTCAGATTGAAGTCAAAACAGATGCCAATGTGCAGGTAGGCCACGCCCGCCGCAACGGGAACGGCCGTCGGGGTAACGGCGGAAATCATACTAACGGCAATAGCGCGGGCACCGGCGTCCTGGCCAGCTTCTTTACCTTTGTCGTCTCTCTGGGAGGTGGCATCCTGCTCACCAACGCCCATCAACTGCTGGCAGGCTGGGTATTCCTGGGATTGGCAGTCTTGTTAGGATTGCGATTACTGTTGAGGCGATAGTGCTTGACACTGTCTCTCCCTGCAACATACAATCTGGTACACAAATGTCTTGAATTGCTGTAGCAAATCGCTCATAGGGTGATATGTCGCATATACGTATTCGACGACAGAACGAAATATTGTGGCTGGTCTTGGACCGGCCACCGCTCAATATCCTTTCGATTGAGATGCTCGATCAACTAACAGCCGCGCTGCGCGATGCTGCCAGGCAGAAGCCGCGCCTGATTGTGGTGATGGGGGCGGGTGAACGAGCATTCAGCGTGGGGGTAGATGTCAAAGATCATCTTGACGGGCGAGAAAAAGAGATGCTGCGCGCCGTGTATGATAACTGCGCGGCGTTTGAGGCAGTGCGCGCGCAGCAAATCCCTACCGTTGCGCTTGTCAAAGGTTTCGCGCTTGGTGGGGGCTGCGAACTGGCGGCGCTCTGCGACACGGTTATCGCCCATGAAAACGCCACCTTCGGCTTGCCAGAAATAAACCTGGGCGTCCTCCCACCTGTAGCTGCCGCTTATTTCCCCGCGCTGATCGGTTTCAATGCCACTACGCGCCTGCTGCTGATGGGCGAGACCATTGATGCGCGCGAAGCGTTTCGCATCGGGCTGGCTCACCAGGTGCTTTCCCCGCGTCGCTTTCTGCCGGATGCCGAGGAATTGCTCGCGATGCTGGCAAGTTGATCGCTGCTACAAGATAAGGACGCCATTTTTAGCGTCCTTATCCAGCATAAAATGATTGTGATCCTACCTAATCTATCTTCTTATGCCGCCGGGCAGAGCCTCCCAGCTTGCCAATCCGGCTATAGAAGTCGGGTGATTGTCGCTCTTTGGTGGTTTTGCCGCCTTTTTTGCCCATTTCCGAGAAATGTGCTGGTCCATATTTGGCCATATTGGCTGTGCCACCTTTGCGGGCGATATCTCGATAATACTCGGCCCCGCGCGTCTCCTTGAGCTTGGAGCCACCCTTCTTCCCGATAATTCGATAGTAATCTTCACCATACTTGTCGCGAACCACGCTTCCCCCTTTGCGGCCCGCATTTGATGTTGACATGGGGGTGGGTTGATCTTCGCCAAGCGGCAACATGCTTAACCCCTTTCCCCGGTCTCATGCCTCATCCGGCTGATCCCCAGGTAAAATATTCAAAAAGCTCTATGAAGCAGCTTTTGGGCAAGTATAAGGGAAAGCTAAATCAGTGTCAATTCATGAAGTAATTCATGAAAAAGTTGTAATTATTCGTCTGCAAGCTGCCCCTTATCAAGAGTCAGATCGCTTTTATTAGGCTCACGCGCGACACGAACGCGTGGCGCTGCGTGACGAGAATAACCCTTCCGCTTGCGTGCCATACGCAGATCACGCTTGCGTTCTTTCGCCTCTGCAAATTCCTTTACGAGACGCCGGTACAGAGCTTCCCATTTATCAAGGATGCGCGCGCTGTCATGTGGAGCAATGATTTCCAGGCTTTTCTCGCTCATGCGTTTGCGCAGAGGCGCATCGCGCAGCAGCGTATCGAGGTAGCCGGCCATTTCATCGCTATCTCCAGGCGAGAAGAGGAAACCATTCTCTTCATGATGCACCAGTTCGGGCAGCGCGTAGGCATTGGCGGCTACCACGGGCAAGCCAACGGCCATTGCTTCCATTGTGGACAGGCTTTGCAAATCAGCTTCAGATGGAATGGCGAAAATACGCGCCAGGCGATACAGGGAGATTACATCTTTATCGCTGATGAAGCCAGTAAAAGTGACCCCGTCCTGTAAGTTTAGGGCGTCCACCTGCGCTCTTAGATCGCTTTCTGCCGGGCCAACGCCCGTAATCACGATGTGCGCTTGCTCTTGCATCTTCGCTGCCGCGTCGATCAACACATCGATACGCTTTTCCTGGCTCAAACGATTGACTGACAGGATAAGGGGGCGATCTACTGGTAATTGGAGGCGCTGACGCACCGTTTCATCGGGCGCGCCGGGCTGGTAGGCGGAGAGATCAATGCCATTGGAAATAGCACTGGCCGGGGCGCGCAGCCCGTGTTCGTAAAGAAGATTGAGCGCGGTCTGAGTCGGGGCCGTCACGTATTCGCAGCGGTTGCAGAAATGCACCAGGTAGCTATATGAGACATACCGGAATGACTTCCCCAGGATAGGGTCGGATGAGAGCGTGTGGCTTATATTGCTCGGCATATAATGATTAGTGGCGATCACGGGCTTGCGCAGACTACCCGCCAGGATTTGCGCGATATTTCCGAGAACGATTGGTGAATGAATGTGAATGATATCGGGGTCAAAATGTTTTAATACGCGGCGGAAAGGCAGAAATGGCAGGAAGGCGATGCGCAGTTCTTCATAAGTCGGCCATTCAAAAGAGGAGAAGCGATAGACATGGATCTTATCCTCGATCCGGTGGACATCCCGCATTCCGTAGCTGGGCGCGACAACGGCGACCTGGTGTCCGCGCCGGGCAAAGGCCGTCGCGAGACCATGTGTCACTTTTGGCACACCGCCAACCATAGGAGGATATTGATCAGTGACGATCATGATACGCATCACTATCGCTCACTTCTAGCCTTCGAGGCGGTAGGGACGCCCCTACTGCCTCGTTAGGAGATTGCGCCCTTGCGGTCGCCCTCAAGCCACGTTACTCCTCGGCGCTCGTTTCTGTCGCAGCAGCGGCAGCTTCGGCGGTGGTAGCGGCAGCGGCAGCTTCTTCGGCTTCTTCGGCCTTCTCAGCGCGGGTCGCGGCAATCTTGACGATAGCTTCTTCCGGGTCTGTGATGAGCTTGAAGCCCTCCGGCAATTTGACATCGCTGGCATGCAACGTATCATCGATATGTTCCAGTGTTGTCACATCCACATCGAATTCATTCACGATATCTTGCGCCGCGCATTCCACTTCAAGCGCTTCCAAAAGGTGCAGCAAAACGCCGTTTTCATTTTTCACGCCAGGGGCCTCGCCTACCACGCGCAGCGTAACCTTCGTGACGATACGTTCGGTCAGGCTCACGCGGAAAAAATCAATGTGCAGGATTTTGCCATTGATCGGATTGCGCTGGATGTGACGCACGAGCGCGGTCTGCGAGCTTGTGCCATCATTCATGCGCAGCGATATGATGTTGTTGGTTTTGCGCGCCTTGCGCAGAGCAGTGAAGGCGATAGCATCAATCTGCACGGCCTCCGGCGTTTCCTGGTGTCCGTAGATATTCGCCGGGATCAGCCCCACTTTACGTAAACGCTTCACTGCTTTCCCGGTCGCTTCTCGCCGGGTTACAGCTAATTCTGTTTGTTCTGGCATACTATTACTTCCTTTTCAACTCTCTCCCACGAGAGGACGCGATGGATCGCGTTCCTACACTATTCACTAACTATTTACGAATGTATCAAATACATCGTTACAAAACGGTACTTTTCTTTGCTCCTATCTCTGGCGTCTGGCCCGGAAATAGGCCATGACTGCTTCTGTTGAGAGCGTATTCAGCACATCGGCGGAACGCAGCCAGCCCTTGCGCGCTATATTTATACCATAGCGTACCACGTCTAATCCATCGACGCTATGCGCATCGGGGTTAACGGGTATCTTCATGCCCCTGTCTCGCGCGCGGCGCAGGTAACGCCAGTCTAAATCCAGCCGTGAAGGATGGGCGTTGATTTCGATACTGACGCCATGTTCGGCAGCCGCGTTGATAACCGCGTCTATATCCAACGTGTATCCTTCGCGACCCAGCAGGATGCGCCCGGTGGGATGCCCGATGATATCAACATACGGGTTAGCGATGGCGCGCAGCATGCGCTGCGTCTGCTCTTCCTGCGACAAATTGAAGAGGCTATGGATAGACGCGACCACGAAATCCAGGCTTGCCAGTGTCTCATCAGAGAAATCGAGCGAGCCATCGCGCAAGATATCGCATTCGGTGCCTTTTAGTAGGCGAATGCGACCCGCGAACTCTTCGTTCAGGCGGTCGATCTCCTCACCCTGGCGGCGCAGCGCATCCTCGTTCAGACCACCGGCGTAGGCTGCAACCTTACTATGGTCGGTCATGCCCAGATAATGATAGCCGCGCGCGATACAGGCTTCGGCCATTTCGCGAATGGTGTTCTGCCCGTCGCTCCAGGTTGAGTGGGCATGCAGGATGCCCTGGATATCGTCCAACTGCACCAGTACGGGCAGCGTGCCTTCGATGGCAGCCTCGATCTCGCCGGTGTCTTCGCGCAGTTCCGGTTCGATATAGGCCATACCGAGCGCGGCATAGATATCCGCCTCGTCTTTGCACGGCACCAGTTCCAGGTGTGGCTCTTTGCCGCGAAACAGCCCGTAATCGTTGATGGTCATGTTCATGCTGAGGGCGCGCCGCCTCAGCGGGATATGGTGTTCTTTAGAGCCGGTAAAGTGATGCAGCGTATAAGGAAACTGGCTATCGTTGACGACACGCAGGTCCATATTGATACCGCTTTTCAGCACCACGCTCGATTTTGTTTCGCCTTTGCCGGTGATAGCCTGCACCGAAGGTTGGCTGGTGAAAACATTCATGATCTCGCGGCGTATCTCTTCCCCCGCGCCATCGTCCACGCTTGCCACCATATCGATATCTCCGATCGTTTCGCGGCGGCGGCGCAGGCTGCCCGCCACTTGCAGTCGCTTGATCTCAGCTATGCTTGAAAGCACCTGGTACACGCGCTCCGCCTCGTCTTCAGCTACCGGGTAGAGAAAACGTTCAGCGTTATGCGCCAGAAAGGCGATGCCCTGCAATATCTTATCTTGCGTCTTCTTACCAAAGCCCGGCAGAACAGCCACCTTATTTTCTATACACGCCTGTTCTAGTTCGGCGATGTTCTGGACATGCAACTGGTTGTAGATCATATTGATCTTCTTCGGCCCCACACCCTGGATGCGCCGCATATCCAGCTTCACCTGCGGCGTGCTGGCGACCAGTTCATCATACAAGGCCATATGCCCGCTATTGATCAGTTCTTCGATACGTTTAATGATGGTCGTGCCCAGACCCGCTACGGCTTTGAGCTTTCCTTCGCGCGTCAATTGCTCGATATCACCGTCCAGCCCGCTGACGGCCCGCGCCGCGTTCTCATAGGCGCGCGTCTCGAAGGGATTGCTGCCCTCTTTCAATTCAAGCAGGCTGGCGACATCTTCCAGCGCGCTGGCAACCTGATTTTTATCCATATATAACCCTCGATGTCATGCTAGACGCATATCAAAAAATTCCGGCGGCCCGGCTGTCACCTC
This sequence comes from Ktedonobacteraceae bacterium, assembly GCA_035534255.1. Lineage (GTDB taxonomy): Bacteria > Chloroflexota > Ktedonobacteria > Ktedonobacterales > Ktedonobacteraceae > CF-113. The sequence continues at coordinate 7,740 of DATLSI010000107.1, forward strand.
AAACGGATTGCGCCCCTTGAGGTCGCGATTGAGATAGCGTTTGCAATCAAAATGCACCAGCAGCCAGCAATGCCACTCGTTAGTGATAAATAGCGCGTCCCAGGGCTTTTCCGTCCCCATATCCAGCGCCTTATTACAGACGAAACAACGCCCCATATCCGCCTCAACCGCGCGTTCAAACCACTGGTATACGAACTGGTGGAAATCTGCCAGCGTCATCATTTCCAGACTGGACTCTGGATAGCCGAAGAGCACCGGGTCTGGACATTCGCGAAAATCTGTCGATGCCCGGCTCAATGCGATGATCGGTGCCTTGAGTGTTATCTTTATCTCATCATGCCGCGGGTCGTCCGCTGCCAGCGTGATATCTTGCAACAGCAGCCCTTCCCGCGCAAACCATGCTAGTAATTCATTTCTCATAAGTTATCTTCTCAGTATAACGTGCCTACTACTGTACCATCTTGCGTTTGAATCGTCAACGTGGGGGGTGTCCGCTTTTGCAACCTGCGCTAAACGGTTTGACATAAAGGCAATTCCCAACCCGCTCTACAAGAGCAACGAGACACCCACCTCTTGAAATAACCCCCTTTGACAGCACAGTTTGCAGCAAAAGCAAAAACTTCCTGGAAATAAAACGCCCAGCTATCATACTTCACAAGAAGCAGATATCCTGGGTATCTTTTTGTCCATCAATCCCTCAAGCGGGAAGGCGGCCATTTAGCCGAGAGAAGAATAGCTATGCAACGGAAACACAGCCACGTTTCAATCCCTCAAGCGGGAAGGCGGCCATTTAGCCCCAATACTGAGTTCCAGTTCTTGGCCGAAGAGAAAATCGTTTCAATCCCTCAAGCGGGAAGGCGGCCATTTAGCCGCCTTATGGAGGCAGCCATGGAGCAGTCTACGAGCTGGGTTTCAATCCCTCAAGCGGGAAGGCGGCCATTTAGCCGCGCCGCGCATGGCCAGTAGCTTCCCCTGCGAGAGGGAGTTTCAATCCCTCAAGCGGGAAGGCGGCCATTTAGCCGGACAACCTGCGGGACAACCTGCGGG
>DATLSI010000108.1:0-20465 GCA_035534255.1 Ktedonobacteraceae bacterium
GAAGGCGGCCATTAGAACGCAGCCAATCAGATACCATCTTCGCCGACCAACACGGTCGGACAAGAAGCCGAACAGCGGGATCGTAAAGAGTTCCACGACAGCTGCAATGGTGATGGCATTCAGGATCAACGTTCGATTCAAGAGCAGCTTGTCTGCGCCATAGACCACCACAAAGGTGGTAAAGAGGTAGAAAGGCGCCTGCTCAGTGAAGCGCGCGCCCGCGCTGAGCAGAATCTCAGGTGTGCTATGCCGGAACGCCTCGATGACTGGCGCCGTAACTTCGCGTCCTTGATTTTTGACCTCTGCAAAGAGCGGGGTCTCCAGCACTCTCAAGCGAATATACAGGCCGATAAGGACCAGCAATGCGCTGATAAAAAACGGGATGCGCCACGCGAATCCGGTGACGAAACTTGCGCCTGCAGCGCCCTGGACAATATTGACGATAACGGTCGAGAGAATTAGCCCGACGGGAACACCCATCTGCGGCCAGCTTGCCCAGAAGCCTCGATGGCGCCTATGGCCATATTCCATAGCGAGCAGGACCGAGCCGCCCCACTCACCACCGACACCCAGGCCCTGACCCAGACGCAGGAGCACAAGAATAAGAGGCGCGGCAATGCCGAGGGTGGCAAAACCGGGTAGGAACCCGATAAGCAATGTCGAAATTCCCATCAGCAGGAGCGTGGCAATCAGGGTGGACTTCCGACCAACACGGTCGCCGAAATGCCCAAAGAGCGCGCCGCCAAAGGGTCGGGCAATAAAACCAACCAGGAAGGTGAACAATGAAAGGAGCGTGCCAACAACTGAGTTAGATTCGGGGAAAAAGACCCTGGGGAAGACGAGCGTCGCCATCGTGCCATAAAGAAAAAAGTCGTACCACTCGATGGCCGTGCCAACGGTACTTGAGAAGATAACTGTTCTCATTGTTTGCGCCGGGATGCTGTTTTGGGTCGCCATGGTTTCCTCCAGTACTAGTAACGAAGCTCCATTGTACTACTACAACGTGACAACGATGTAACCTGGATAAACGCGACAATGCGTAAAAAAGGAACGTACCAATCACAGCGGCTCAGGATCGGACTTATACCAGACTTCTATACCTCCTTTCCGGCTGCTCCAAACAGGCGCTAAAACAAAGAGCCTGCATAAAGCGCTAAAACCTGTAAAATGGAAAAATCTGTACTTAGCAATTATACCTTATATTAATACTTTTCAAAAGGGCTATAGCGATTTGGGGTGCGCGCTATTTTTTGCACATGCTCACCTGCTGTATGGATCTGGACAAAAAAAGAGAGGGTAACACACATATGTTACCCTCCAGGACACCAGTAAGGGTGCCTTACAGTATCTTACCAGCGGCTCTCGCGGCTCGTGCGCCGGTCACCACTGCGCTTACGGGAATGGCCACTCTCATAGCTGCTCCCACTAGAGCTGTAGCTGTACGAGTCATCGCGGCGAGAACCGCGAGAGGGTTGCTGCGACTGGAAGCAATCACTGCAATACACCGGACGCCCTTCACGAGGCACAAATGGGACCGTCGTGGGCTTTCCGCAGCTCGCACAGGTGGTCGCAAACTGTTCAGCACGCGGGCGCGGGGAGTAGGACTGACCACTCCCACCGCCACTGCGACGGGCAGCACGGCAATCTGGGCAACGACCGGGAAGGTTCGTCAATCCTCGGCTGGCATAAAACTCTTGTTCGCCAACGGTAAAGGTGAAGTCCTGACTACAGTCACGACAGGTAAGGGTACGGTCTTGGTAATTTTCAACAGACATCATAGGTTTCTCTTTCCTCTTTGTTGTATTCGCTCCGCCAAACAACATGTTTACATCGAAATCGAATGGGATGGTCCTTGCAGGAGATACCCTGTTGTCAAGACCTTTTACCGGAGGGACATATCTCGAAGTGATCCTGAGGCAGTGTTTATCTTATCTTCCAGGCGACGGAGCGAAACCAGGGACTGAATACGACTTACCTTGAATTGATCCCAAACTACATACCTATTGTAACACACCAATGCAAGTAAATATTCCCCCGTAGATTTGAACTGTCTTTTGCTCCAGATTATTATTGATGTCCAGGATGAGCACCATGGACCTGAGATGGAAGATTAGACACTGCTGGCAACGAAGCCCTTTGTACACCCACCTGGCTGTAAATAGATTGATAATGTATGATGAAATATAAATGAGCAATGGGCTTCCTCTTTAGAGAGTAGAAAAAGTAGGTGAGAGAAAATGAAAGTGACCGTTTGTGAACTTCCTGATGATCGAAAGGCTTTTAAGCCTGTCTGGGAAGAATTTGTCGTTTATGTTAGAAAGCAGCAGAGTGATCTGGTGCTTTTACCAGAATTGCCGTTTTCTTCCTGGTTTGCAAGGACGCCGCAGTTTGATACCCAGGTCTGGCAGAGAGCACAGGCGGAACATGATGTGATGATGAACTCCCTGTCCTCACTGGCTCCGGCAATCGTTCTGGGGACCCATCTGGTGATTGAGGAGGGACTGCATCTCAATCGCGGCTTCTCCTGGACGCCGACAGAAGACTACAAGGGGATTCATGATAAGTACTACCTTCCCAATGAGGAGGATTTTTATGAGCACTGCTGGTTTGATCGCAATCGGCGCGATTTCACGCTGGCTCATGTACAGGATATGGCGATTGGTTTTCTGATCTGTACCGAAGTGATGTTTAATGAGTGGGCCAGGCATTACGGGAGACAAGGGGCGAATATTATTGCGGTGCCACGTGCGTCAGTCGAGCATGAACGTTGGGTAATTGCGCCACGTATGGCTGCGATTGTCTCAGGGGCATTTGTGATCTCGTCCAATCGTGTAGATGGTCGCTTGTTTGCTGGACATGGATTGGTGATCGATCCCAATGGGGAGGTGCTGGCCTCGACTTCTCGGCAAGCACCGTTTGCCACCTTTGATATTGACCTGGTAGAAAGTGCTCAGGCGAAGAAAACCTATCCACGCGATGTGCTAGAGTAGCGCTTCGTCTCTGTACGTCGTAGCTGTTCTGGCCGCATCTGGCAGACGAAACCTGAATGGTATAGCACGGTAATTTATGGTGCCCATTTTTGGACTGATTCAGACCCGAAAACATTGCTGAATAAATGATGCGTCCGAAAAAAAACCCCTCATTTCCACGTTTCGCGCAAAACGCGCAACCAGTTTTCGTAAGCGATTTTGCGCAACGCTTCATCATTATATCCGTGCGATCTTAACGCATCCACCAGTTTCGGCAATCCGGTGGCGTCACCTATAATATTGGGGATGCGCGTGCCATCGAAGTCCGTGCCAAGCGTCACGCTGTCGATGCCCAGGCGTTCAGCAAGATAATCGATTTGCCGTACCATCATTTCAAGCGATGTATCAGGATTATTATCGCCATCCTCGCGCAAGTCACCCACGCTGAAATTTAAACCCACCAGCCCGCGCGCTTCCTTGATGGCATCCAGTTGCTTATCGGTCAGGTTGCGCGTCGATGGGCTGATGGCATGTACATTAGAGTGCGTCGCCACCAGAGGAGCCTCAGAGAGGGCCGCTACATCCCAGAATCCTTTTTCATTGAGATGCGAGAGGTCAAGCATGATGCCTAGCCGGTTACAGGCGCGCACCAGTTCGCGTCCAGCACCGGTCAGCCCAGGCCCCGTATCGGGCGAATGCGGGAACTTGAACGGCACGCCCTGCGCGAAAATATTGGGACGACTCCAGACCGGCCCCAGCGAACGCAATCCAGCGCGATAAAAGACCTCTAGCGTATCCAGGTTGGCGTCAATAGACTCGGCTCCCTCGATATGCATAATAGCGGCATGGATATCGTGTGCTACACAGAATTCCAATTCCTCGACGGTGCGCACAACTTTAAGCTGCCCATGAGACTCGACTTCCAGCCTGAACAGGTTCGCCATCATTGCAATCGTCACAGTGCGGGCGTAGGTGGGATCAATTGCTGGAGCATAAGGCACCTCAAAGCCTTCTTTAGTCTGGATGACTACCATTTGTCTCTTGCCGGCATCAGCTTCCCTCAAAGGCGCGGGAACAAATATGGCGAAGAAGCCTCCCGCCAATCCGCCTTCGCGGGCACGCGGCAGGTCGATATGACCCTTGTCACTGCGCTCAAAGAAGCTGCGACCCTCTCCTCGTTCGGGCAAGTAGAGATGTAATAGGGTATCCTGGTGTCCAACAATGATGGGAAGCCTGTTTTGTGCTGTCATGTGCTATTCCTTTCTATAATATCCAGAGTATAACATCACAGGCTTCCTTCTGTTGTTTTTCCCGCTATTCAGACTTCGTAACACATTCTTGAGCATGGTATCTGCAACAAAGCGTCTCCCATTATATAATAGGGACATATCGTATTTTGCACAGTGTAAAACAACGAGGGGTCTATATTCTTCCGGGTGAAAGATACGGTGAATTGTAGGGACGCGATTGATCGCGTCCACGTTGGCGAGTGTCAGTGTGAGCGGACGCGATTTATCGCGTCCCTACAATTCACCCGGAAGCACGGAGACCCACAACGAGAAAGCGTCATGAAAATGCCAACGATGCAGCTACGTAAACTCGGTCGCACAAATCTGGAGATTTCTCCTTTGAGCCTGGGCAGCAATATTAAATAGAGAGGCGACACATGTCCGAATTATGGGCGATACTTGAACAGCGCGACGATATGCCAGACGAGCAGAGCGGCGAACTACTGGCCGAGTTGCGCGATGTGGCACAGCGTCAGCATGAACCCGCGAAGGTGTGTGCTATCATACTTAGCGCACCCGGCGCGCCATTGCCCGATAGCGCGACGCTCAGCGCGTGGGGAATAGCATCTCTCTATGTCCTGAAGCATCCCCTGCTAGGCCGCTACTCTACAGAAGCCTATGTCAGCGCGCTCGCGTGGTTCATGCAGCAGCGAAGGCCATTGCTGGTGGCAAGCAGCGCGACAGCGAACGGGCGCGATTGCATGCCACGCCTGGCAGCACGCCTGCGCCTGCCATTCGCGCCCGCTTGCTTGAGCATCGATATACAGGACGACGCGCTTTTCACCTTGCGCACCATGTATGACGGTCGCGCTTATGTTCAGACACGCGCGGAACTGCGAGGCCGCGTAGCGCTGGCAACGCTCGTTCCCGGCATTCACGGCAATCCAGTGAGCAATAGAATTATGGCTATAGGAAATACCATGGTTGGAATAACGACGTTTTCGCCAGATATTGCTGACTCCCCAATATCTGAACGGATCAAACAGATCGCGGTACAAGCTCTGTCACCGGAACAGATTGAATTGGAAGCAGCCGAGCGCATCGTCGCGGGCGGGCGCGGCGTTGGACGGGAGGGTTTCACCACTATCGCCGCGTTCGCGCGACTGCTCGGCGCGGCGGTGGGAGCGACGCGCGTTGCCACCGATCGCGGCTGGGTCGAGCATGCCCGGCAAATCGGCGCAACCGGCAAGAACGTGCATCCCCGGCTCTATATCGCCTGCGGCATTTCAGGCGCGGCGCAGCACACCAGCGGCATGCGCGAAGCGCAGACCATTATCGCCATCAATCCTGATCGTACCGCGCCCATTTTTGCCCTGGCTGACCTCGGCCTGCTCGGTGATGCCAACCAGGTAATACCTCTCGCGGCTGATTTGATGGGCCAGAGTTGATAGAGTTGGCTGTAGACAACCGCGCTCCGATATGGCAGACTTTACCTGTGGCATCTATGCTCACAACTTAATCAGGTTCGCTGCTAAGGATATTTTCATGCATCATCAAACGCTTCTATCAAGTCGTCGCCTGCTCTTTTTCACGCTCTACCTCACCTACGTTTCAACGGGCATCATCAGTATCTTGCCGGGGCCAACGTTACCCTTGCTCGCGCAACATACCCACGTGTCAATAACCATAGCAGGTTGGATATTTACCGCCTCAGGTTTGGGATTCGCGCTCGGCGTCATAGTGACGGGTCTATTGGCGGGCAAAGTGCAACCCAAATCACTGGTTTTGGTGGGACTGATTCTGCTGGGTTCGACCGCTATAATCACACCCTGGACGCATCAATTTGTGATATTGCTGCTTTCACAACTGCTTAAAAGCTTCGGTTTCGGATTCCTTGATGTCAGCATCAACATCCTCATGTCGCTCGCCTTTCAAGATACACTCAGTGAGTCGTTGAATAGCCTTCACAGTTCGTATGGCATAGGCGCACTTATTGCGCCAGCACTGCTCTCGCTTACCCTGGCATTGACCCATAATCCTGCCTGGGCCTACACTACCGGCACAGTTCTAGCAGTCATATGCATCATTTTACTGGCACGCCAGCGCACCCCCACGCTCGCTGCGCGAACAAAAACGGCACAACCAGTCGCGGCTGTTCCCCGCCACATTTTCAGGCAGTTATTGCTCTGGTTAATGGTATTTGAGTTCTTTTTCTATATCGCTGCGGAAATTGGCTTTAGCAACTGGATTGTGACTGCAGTCAGCCAGAGCGCCGCCATTTCTCTGGCATTTGCCGCTCCGGTCGCCACGGCCTTCTGGCTAGGCCTGACCGTCAGCCGCCTGGCAAGCGCGCAGGTTATCAAACGCGCCATCCTGAGCGAAAATCAAGTTCTTTTTATCTGCATTATTGGCGGTGGTATCAGCGGGTTGCTGGTCGCCATCTTCCCCGGTCAACTGGCGATCAGTTATGGAGCGAGCGCCCTCTTCGGATTCTTTCTTGGGCCGCTCTTCCCCGGCATGATTGCCATCGCTTCACGCTGGTTTGTAAATACACTCAACACCATTTCAAGCGCGCTTCTGCTCAGTACTGGTATCTCCGGCATGATTTTTCCCGCCATGATGGGCCTGCTTATTCCCGTCATTGGCTTCAACTGGGTGATGACCATACCCGCGCTGGGTTGTCTGCTGGTCGGCATTCCATTCAGCCTGGCGATTATAAAACAGCGCAGCACTTTGCAATTGCGTCACGAGGAACATACAATAAAAGAAACGTCACACTTATCGACACCTGGATAACTTTGAATAGAAAGAGTTGGTGATATGAAAGCAGTACAGTTGGCCAAACACGGCGGTCCAGAGGTTTTGCAAGTGGCCGAGGTTCCCGATCCTACACCAGGTCCACAAGATGTCTTAATTCAGGTCAAAGCCACTACCGTCAATCGTCTCGACTTATTCCAGCGCGATGGGAGCAGGCCCGTTCCTGGTCTTCCCTTTACGCCTGGACTGGAAGCCGCCGGTGTTGTTCTCGCTGATAATATGGGCTTCCACGCGGGAGAGCGGGTGATGACGACGCGCGCTCAGGAAGCTAAAGGCGGCGGCGGCTATGCCGGCAAATTAGCCGTCCCGGCTTTTCACCTTGTGCGCATTCCCGATGGCGTCTCATTTGAACAGGCAGTCGCGGCAGGGCTTACATCGTCCACCGCCTGGGGCGCATTGTATGATATTGGCGGTTTGCAAGCCGGGGAGCGCGTATTGATCTGGGCAGGATCGAGCGGCGTCGGCACCATCGCTATCCAGATCGCCAAACAAGCCGGGTGCCAGGTATTCACCACCACCAGCAGTGAAGAAAAGGCTGCTGAACTGCGCCGCCTGGGAGCTGATCTCGTCATAAATAACAAGACACAGGATGTTGCTAAAGCGGTGCAAGAAGCTGGCGGCGCTCAACTGGTTATTGAACTGGTCAGCACCACATTGCAAGCAAGCATCGATGCCTGCGCCAGAGGTGGGCGTGTTGTGCTGATCGGCAACCTCGGTGGACAGCTCGCGACGGTGGATACCCAGTCGTGGCGGCTCAAACTGGTCAACGTGTTGGCTGGTGGCATCAGGCGCACCTCAACGCAAAACGAGCATCGCATCCTTGAACTGATCGCCGACGGTTCCATCACGCCTGTTATCGCGCGCACTATGCCTATCGAACAGGCGGCTGAAGCGCATCGCATACTTGAGAAGGGTGAATTACTGGGCAAGGTCGTGCTTGTGCATGCGTAAAGTAAAGTAGAGGCGTAATGACAACGAGCCAGCAGTTTGACGCCATTGTCGTTGGAGCGGGACCAGCCGGGAGCAGCGCGGCCCTGGCTATGGCGCGCGCCGGACTTCACGTGGCCCTCATCGAGCGCGGAGAGTATGCCGGAGCCAAGAACGTCTCTGGCGCGGCGCTCTACGCTCCCAACCTGCTGGCTGAACTGCTGCCCAATTTCTGGGAAGAAGCCCCTGTCGAACGCTACCTTACCCGGCGCGTTGTCTCCTTCCTGGGGCAGGAGTCCGCGCTCTCCATCGACTTTCGCACTCATCACTTTGCCCATCCACCCTACAATGGCTTCACCATCCTGCGGCCAAAATTTGATCGCTGGCTGGCTGATAAAGCTCAGCAAGCAGGAGCGACACTTATCACCTCAACAGTGGTGGATGACTTGCTCTACGAGGGGGATCAGGTCGTTGGGGTGCGCTGTCGCCGCGCACAGGGCGAACTCTACGCGCCCATCGTGATCGCCGCCGATGGAGCCAATTCTTTCCTCGCCAAACAAGCCGGACTGCAACACGAGTTCAAATCCAACGAGATGACCCTGGGTGTCAAAGAAGTGCTGCGCCTGGACGCGCATACCATCGAGGAACGTTTCAATCTCACCAACGACGAGGGCGTGGCTACCGAGTATGTCGGCTTTGCGTCTGGCAATGTCAAAGGCGGCGGCTTCCTCTACACCAATCGCGATACGCTTTCCATCGGGGTCGTTACACAGATCGCATCCCTGGCACAGCAGCGTGTCAAAGCCTACGAACTGCTCGACCGCTTCAAGCAGCACCCAGCCATAGCCCCGCTGGTGCGCGACAGTGTGCCCATCGAATACTCGGCACATATGATCCCCGAAGGGGGTTGGGCCATGCTGCCACAGCTTTCGCGCGGCGGCTTGCTGGTAGTAGGAGACGCGGCAGGCTTTGTCTTCGCGGCAGGTATCTTTCTGGAAGGCATGAATTTCGCCATTGCTTCTGGCATGGCCGCAGCCGCCACCGCGCAAGAGGCGCACGCCGGGCGCGACTTCTCTTCCACGAGCATGGCACGTTACCGCCAGCGACTCGAAAAGAGCTTCGTACTGCAAGACCTGAAAAGCTTCAAGCGCGCCCCCGCCTTCATCAACAACGAGCGCCTGCAATATGTCTACCCTGAGCTGCTCTGCCAGGCAGCCGAAAATGTCTTTCGCTCGCATGGCAAACCGCGCCGCAAACTCGGACGCACCATTTACAGCACTATGCACAACAAAGTATCACTACGAACCTTGCTGCGTGACGGCTGGCAGGCCGCGCGCGCTCTCTTCTTCTAATCACAGGAGGGCATCGGACATGCAGACAGTCGAGGAACGCCTGGAACTTGTGCGCTTCAAAGTTGATAAGACGCCGCACATCCGCGTCAATAGCGAGGCCTGCAAAGACTGCGATACCACTCCTTGCGTTTACGTCTGCCCGGCAGGACTCTTTGAACTGCTGGGCGGCGAAATGCATTTCTCTTACGAGCATTGCCTGGAATGCGGCACCTGCTACGTCGCCTGCGAGCGCAAAGCCATCGAATGGAACTACCCGCGCGGCGGCTGGGGCGTTAGCTTCCGCGCATCGTAAAGGGCAGGAACTGTTGGATAGTTGGGTGGAGACTCTCGCGGCCTAATCTAGCAGAATGGATTCTGCTTGTTCCTTACTCTTCACATGTTCGGTGAGATAGCGCTGCAAGTTCTCCTCTCCCGTTGGGCTAACGAGAAATGTCACTATGTCACCCACTTCGATGATCGTGTCACCGCGCGGGAAGAGCAGCTCATTCTGGCGGCGGATCGAGACGACCAGGCTCTGCGATGGGAGTTTCGCTTCTCGTAGTGGGCTGCCGACCAGCTGCATACCCGGCTCGATCTCAGCTTCAACCATCACGGTTCCCTCCACCAATCCGCGCATGCGCCGCGAACCTTTGGCTAACGTCTCACGGTACGTACGCGTGATGTCCAGCGCGGAAAGCCGCCCAATCACATGCCTGCCACCCATGGCGCTGTTTACCTCCACCACAGGCATCCAACCGATGCGGTGGCTGGTCAGCTGTTCCAGCGCCTCATCCAGCGTATCGTCGGCATGCGCGACCAGAACCTCCCTATTCATCGCCTCCTCGACCCTGCGCAGCTGTCTCTCTTCTTCAGGCACACGTTGAATATCCCCAAGTGTCAGTATCCCCAGCAGGTCCCCATGCTGGTCGAGCACGCTTGCCCCATTGATCACACGCTCGGCAAGCAGTTTCTCCGCTTCCGCCACCGTCTGTTGTGGCGAGAAGTGCAGCACTACTGGTGTCATGGCCTGGCGCACCGCGAGTGTCGAGAGCAGCGGGAACGATAGTTGGAGCCGGTGAGCAGGGGAATCGGCCCGCGTATTGACCTGGCTGGTGTAGATCGTCGCGCGCCCGACGATGATGGAGGAGATGCCTACCGCGATCATAGCGGGGGCGAGCAGGGAGAGGTTGCCCGTCATCTCGGCCACCATAAGCATGACGGCAAGCGGCGCGTGCGCAATGCCGCCAAAGAGCGCCATCATGCCCACAATCACGAAGGGCGCGGGGTTATCAGGAATACCGGGCAATACGTGGTAGCATAAGCGCCATACCGTGGCTCCCACCATAGCCCCTATCACCATACCGGGGCCAAAGATTCCTCCTGAGCCGCCAGACCCGATAGAAAGCCCCGTCGTCAGAATCTTGGCAAATGGCAGCAACAGGATCACCCATAGGGGCAGTCCTAGCAGGCCTGATCCCATGCTCACCTGCACCCATCCATATCCCATACCGAGTGCCTGCGGCAACACCAGGCCAATCAAGCCCACAATTAGTCCGCCGATAGCAGGTTTTAACCATTTAGGCAGCGGCATGCGATGGAAGAAATGGGTGAGGCCATAGAATCCACGAGAATAGAGCAATCCAATCAGCCCGCAGAGTAGACCGAGGACGACGTAATAGAGCAACTGCGGCGGCGAGGTAAAGGCCAGGCTCCCGCTGGTCACGAAGATCGGGTTCCAGCCGAACCAGGCTCCAAAGACGCTATAACCGATGATCGAGGCGATCAGCGCGGGGATGATGGCCTCGACCTCCAGGTCGTTTTTGTAGAGGATTTCAGCGGCAAGCACCGCCCCACCCAACGGGGCGCGGAAGATGGCACCGATACCCGCGCCGATGCCAGTCGCAATGGCGATACGCCTATCCTGGGCGTTGAGATGCATTAGCTCTCCCAGGAGAGAACCGAAACCGGCGCTGATCTGTGCCGACGGACCCTCGCGACCTCCAGAGCCACCTGAACCGATCGTAATAGCGGATGCTACCAACTTCACCAGGGGAATGCGCGCGCGAATCGGCTTGCCGCTATGAAAAGCAGCAATCGCCGCATCGGTGCCGTGCCCCTCGGCTTCGGGTGCCAGGCTGAACACGATGATACCCGCGAGCAACCCTCCCGCGGTGGTAATGATGGGCAAGAGCCAGGCTCGCGGCGCGGCCCACAGCGGCATCACCCCCATGGTTCCCTCACCAAGCGGGTCGGGAGGCAGATATCCGACCAGTCTCCCCAGAAAGAAGCCGGTCGAGAGCTTGATGGCCTCGAAGAAGAGCAAGGCTCCAAAGCCGGCCACCAGCCCGATCGCGGTGCTGATGAACAGCCATTTTAGTAAGTAGCGCGGACTCTCGAAACTCGACCCGGTGCGACGGAGATGAAAGAGCCGTTGGAAAAAGGTTGTGAAATCAATTGACCGCATCCGTATTCCTCCTGAAACACACCGCGTCGTTTATAATGGGTGGGCAACCGTCCATATAAAATGAGTAAAAAAAGATATGACTTTAAGACGCCATGGTGCCAATGCCGCCCAGGATGAGTTCGGCAACCGACCCCGCCTGCTGATTGATCGCATGCTCAGATTGTCCAAGTACCTTTGCTGAGAGGATGTATGATTCCATAAGAGACAGAACCATCAAAGCAGTAGCTTCGACATCGTGATAGCGAACCTCTCCCTTTGCCTGGCTCTGTTCCAGCATCATAGCAATCACGGCTACATAATCGCGCAGCAGTTTCGTGGCTTCTGTCTGGAAGGCACGATTGACTCCGTACAGAGCGCTCATGTACACATTGAAGTGGTCACGCTCCTCTTCTGCCAGGTGAACAAAGGCGCGAAAGAGCCGTTCGAGACGCTGCCGGGGCGTCCCATCGGGGGCAATGGCCGCGCGCACAACCGTCAGTTGCGCCTGGGCGATATAACGTAACATGGCTAGAAACAGGTCGCGCTTATTCTCAAAGTACAGGTAAATAGTACCCTTGCCAATCCCCGCCTGTTCGGCGATGACATTAATATTGGCCTGGTCAAACCCCAGGCGAGCGAACTCGCTGGCCGCCACCCGCATAATACGGTGGCGCGTGGCTTCGCGCATCTCTTCATCGACAATCTTGGGCATGCGCCCTCCTCACACCTGAAAGACGAAATGGCCTGTTTGACCGACCATTCGCCTTATAATGGGCATTTGGTCAATATCTCATGACCTTAGTATACGCACTGATGAGCGGTCTGTCAAGAAGACGGTTTCTACATTTTCCTCTGGTGTTTTGTTATAACGAATTTTTCTTGTCTCTATTGATACCATTTTGTGAGCCTTAGGCATGGTTCAAATCAATGTGACACTTTGAACAATAGCGCAGGGCCATAAAAAAGCCTTTTGAGCCTGACAGGGATTAATTTTGCCTGATCAAACTGTCACATTCGTTTGAGCTTGCTCTGAACCATGCCTTATATCATAATACTGGTGGGTCAACTGGCAAATAAGTTGCCAGTTGACCCACCAGGTTTCCATTTGTGAAGTGTTTGAGACTTACTATCCACACTTTGTTATCCTCCTGTTACTCTCCTGATGTATATTAAAAAGGCTATCTAGTTTCGTAGTGTTGAAACAAGTCAACGTTGACACAACAGTTTTCTGCCAATGATCGGCAGAGAAAGGTGAGGTAATTCACTATGAAGGCAGTTCGTCTATTCGCTTACAATGAATCCGTGAGGATGGTGGAGATTCCCGAGCCCAAGATCGAGTCCCCCACCGATGTGATCGTCAAGATCGGGGGCGCCGGTGTCTGCCGGACCGACCTCCACATCATCGAGGCAGTCTGGCGCGAAGCACTGGGCAATCCCCCGCTTCCCTACACGATTGGACACGAGAACGCGGGATGGATCGAAGAGGTCGGCTCTGGCGTTACCAATCTGAAAAAGGGCGATCCTGTCATCCTGCACCCGCTGCGCTCGTGCGGCCTGTGCCGCGCGTGCCGGGCAGGCTATGATATGTATTGCGAGCATGGCATCTTCCCCGGCCTGGATGGCACCGACGGCGGCTATGCCGAATACCTGAAGACCAGCATCCGCTCAGTCATTAATCTCGCTCCGGGAACAGATCCGGTACCTCTGGCCCCGTTTGCTGATGCGGGCATTACCGCGTATCACGCCGTCAAGCGGGTGATTGCCGATACCTATCCCGGCAGCACTGTCGTTGTCATAGGTATTGGTGGCCTGGGTCACTTCGCCGTCCAACTGCTCAAGGTGATGACACCGGCTAAAGTCGTTGCTGTCGATAGCGATCCCAAGCGACTCGATTTCGCCCGCGGCCTGGGTGCGGATCATGCCGTGCTCGCCGGGCCTGATGGAGGCATCGCTGAGGTCCTGGCATACACGGAAGGCCGTGGAGTTGAGATCGTGATGGACTTCGTGGGCGAGCATGGCACACCGGAAAAGGCCCTGAAGATGCTGCGGCCGAAGGGTGGCATCTACTCGATCATCGGCTATGGCGGCACTGTTGCCCCTACTACGCTCGACATGATCAACCGGGAGATGAAGATCCTCGGCAATATCGTCGGAACCTACAACGACCTGGCGGAGCTGATGGAACTGAACCATCAGGGCAGAGTCCACATTTCCAGCACGACCTTCCCACTGAGTGAAGCCGTCACCGTCTTACATGATCTCGATGCCGGCAAGATCGTTGGGCGTGCCGTGCTGGTACCCTGAATAGGAGGACGATCATGGAACATCTGACTTGGCGTGACTGGTTTGGCCATTACATCGGAGAAGCGCTCGGGGTCTTCCTGATCGTCTTCTTCGGGGATGCTGTGATTTTCGTCGCCGTGCTTCTGGGGGTCGCCCCGGATATCGTTACCGTCGGCCTCGTGTGGGGATTCGCGGTCGGCATCGCGGTATGGGCAGCGGCGTCGATCTCTGGCGCGCATTTCAACCCCGGCGTGACGCTTGCCATGGCCCTGCGTCGCAAATTCCCCTGGGTGCAGGTGATCCCGTATATCATCTCCCAGATTCTCGGCGGACTGCTGGCGGCTACCGTGCTGTCGGTACTCTATACCGGGATCATCGCTGACAAGCTGGCTGCACTGGGCCTGACCAAAGGCGCCCCGGGCAGTCAGCTCGTCTCGATGATCTTTGTGCCCTACGTGCCCAACCCGGGCATGGTCGGCATCGGACCCAGCAATGTAGCGGCGCAGCTGCACGTTCTTGAAGGCTGGTCGAAGGTGTCCGTGTGGCAAGGCGCTCTCGGCGAGTTCATCGCCACTGCCCTGCTGCTCGTGTTCATCCTCGTCCTGCTCGAGCAGCGCAGTACCAACGCACCCATCAGTTGGTTTTTCCCGGTGGGTCTGGGCATTGGAGTGATGCTGCTCGTGGTCGTGGAAGGGCCAATCAGCATGGTCTCGCTGAACGCCGCCCGCGACCTGGGGCCGCGCATCTTCTTGTGGTTGACCGGTTGGGGACAGATGGCCTTCCCTGGCCCCCGTGCTGACTGGTGGGTAACCTCCATCGCTCCGACGCTGGGTGCCATTTTCGGCGTCTACCTCTACGACTTCGTGCTACGTCCTTTTATGCCGAAGGAGAAGAAGCCGGAGATAGAAGCGGAGAAAAAGCCCACGCCATCCACCGAAAAAGTACCGGCGTAATCACTCATTCGGCCCTACAGCCATGAGTCCTGTCGAGGCCACACCTGGGCTGGTTCCAGATGTGGCTTCTTTTCATCCATCCGCTCATGCCCCTTCTCCTCACATCGCCCAGGCCATCCGGCATTTTTAATTATCGCTTAACAACCCGCGCTGCTTCCACGCAGGCGCGCGCGGATCGCCTCGCCCAGTTGCCGTGTTGTCGCCTTCCCACCCAGGTCTGGCGTTTGTACCTGCCCCGAGGCCAGCACCTCCTCGACGGCATGCATCAGCAACAGAGCAGCCTCCTGTTCGCCAAGGTGATCAAGCAACAGTTGGCCTGACCAGATAGAAGCAATCGGATTGGCAATGCCCTTGCCGGCAATATCAGGCGCGGAACCGTGAATCGCTTGAAAAAGACTGGGATAACGCCGCTGCGGGTTGAGGTTCGCGCTTGGGGCCAATCCCAGACTGCCGGAGACTGCCGCGCCGAGGTCAGTGAGGATGTCGCCAAAGAGATTCGAGGCCACAATGACATCCAGGCTTTCAGGTCTGGAGACGAAGCGGGCAGCCAGCGAGTCGATGAGTTGCTGCTCGTGCTCAATGTCCGGATACTCGGCTGCTACTTGCCCGAACACTTCGTCCCAGAAAACCATCGTGTACTGGATGCTGTTCGATTTCGTAGCGCTCGTCACCTTCTTGCGCCCGTGCTGGCGCGCGTACTCAAAAGCATAGCGGATGATGCGTTCAGTGCCTGTGCGGGTGAAGACCATCGATTGGATTGCGACCTCTGCTTCTGTCCCTTGATGTACGCGTCCACCCACACCCGCGTACTCGCCTTCCGTATTCTCGCGCACGCAGATCATATCAATCTCAAGGGGACCTTCTTTGTCTGCCAACGGACTCCGCACGCCCGGCAGCAGGCGCATGGGCCTGAGATTGACGTACTGATCGAACCCCTGGCGCAGAGGCAGCAGCAAGCCCCACAGCGTAAGATGGTCAGGTACTCGTGGGTCGCCGATGGGACCGAGTAGAATGCCGTCAAAACCTCCCCGCTCAATGATAGCCAGCCCGTCGCCGGGCATCATGGCACCCTCACGCAGGTAGCGTTCGGTACCCCAGTCGAACTGCTGCGTGTGCAGTCGAAAGCCGCCATGAAGCCTGGCAAGAGCCTCCAGGGTCTGAACGCTTTCAGCGATAACTTCTGGCCCAATGCCATCACCTGGCAGGACGGCAAGGTGATAATCTCGCATAGTTCCTCCTCCTTGTTCTCTGTCAGGTATCTTACGCTGTTTTGAAACAGAGAACAAGGAGTTGGTTCTTGCGACTACAAAAACAGTAATTCGTGGGTATTTACCGCGCATATCAACTCAACCGCCCTTCACAGAAGACTCTATCTATGTTATCCTGAAATAAGAGAGTATTGTTGTTGTTGAAAGCGCTTTCATCAACATATCCAATCTCAAGAAAGACAGTGTACTTATGGCAGCCACCATTCACGATGTCGCGCTAGAAGCGGGAGTTGGTATTGGAACCGTCTCACGGGTTTTCAACAATAGTCCCCACGTCAAGCCTGCTACTCGAGAGTGATTGCAAGCTGCAATCGATAAATTGCACTATAAACCTGATCCTATCGCGCGTAGTATGATTTCAAAACGCACGAATTATATAGCTGTTATCGTACCTTTCTTTACCCGCCCCTACTTCATGGAGGTATTGCGCGGCGTCGAGGCTGTCAGTGCTCGTCTGGGACGTGAACTCGTCCTGTATAACGTCGAAACGAATGCCCAGCGCGACCGCTATTTTTATGAGTTGCCCATGCACCGCAAGGTGGACGGCTTGATCATTGTATCGCTCACACCCGACGATTCGGTGTCCTATAAATTAAGGGATTCGGGATTAGCCGTCGTGTTAATCGATGCCTGATTCATTCTTGCATTCCTAATAAGCACGATGTTTGACGAAATGTGGGAAGCCCAGCTCCCCTATCTGCAATATTTTGCATAGCAGTCGGCAAGGAGGATAGGCACCGCCTATGGTATACGGAGGCATCGAATTCGGAGGCACCAAGGTCATCTGCGCGGTAGGCACGGGTCCAACCGACGTGCGGGCCGAGAGACGCTTTTCCACCACGACTCCCGGCGAGGTACTAACACAGATCATCGCGTTCTTCAAGCCGTATCAACTCGCCGCGCTCGGCATCGGATCTTTCGGCCCGATCTCTCTCGACCGCGGCTCGCCAGACTACGGTTCTATCACCACGACCCCCAAGCCGAACTGGTCACACACCGACCTGGCCGGTACCATCGGGCGGGCGCTCAGCATACCTATTGGTTTCGATACCGATGTCAACGCTGCTGTGCTTGGCGAGTGGCGCTGGGGTGCAGGACAGGGCCTGGATACACTTCTTTACCTGACAGTGGGGACAGGCATCGGCGGCGGCAGCCTTTGCAACAACCGGCTGGTACACGGTCTGCTCCATCCAGAAATGGGCCACATTCGCCTGCCGCATGATCGACAGGCGGACCCATTTGAGGGCATCTGCCCCTTCCACGGGGACTGCCTGGAGGGGCTAGCGAGTGGGACAGCCATGCAGGCGCGCTGGGGCATACCAGCCGAAAGCTTGCTTGCCGATCACCCGGCCTGGGCCTTGCAAGCGCACTACCTGGCGCTAGCATGTGTCACTTTCATCTGTATCATGTCACCGCAGCGCATCATCCTGGGTGGTGGAGTCATGAGCCAGCACCACCTGTTTCCACGGATTCAGCAGGAGGTGCAGTCCTTGCTCAACGGGTACGTCCAGACCCCGGCTATACTCGAGCAGATCGACACCTACATCGTGCCGCCGGGTCTGGGCGGTCGGGTAGGAGTACTAGGCGCGTTTGCCCTTGCGGAGCAAGCCACGCTTGAGCACCCGCTACGCCAGCAATAGCGAGAAGGAGCGTTCCGCACCGCTTTTCAAAACAGCAGGCTTTCTGGCTTGAGCTTGACAGCTACACACAAAAATGGCAGAATACAGACACTGAATATGGAGGTGTAGGGGCTCCGGTGGGTCTCACCGTCTTCAAAACGGCTGGGAGGTCGCTCAGCGCGGTCTCCGATGGGTTCGACTCCCATACGCCTCTGCCATATAGAAAATGAGAATGAGTTGAGAATGTCTTTTAACCCATAGGTTTTGCAGATTCTGCAAGACTATGCTTCCTTTTTTGCCCTGCAAGACTATGCTTCCCACTCTCTTCGAGAGAAAGTTTATCTTTGATCGACTTTCAGAGTTCTCTGATGCTTTATGGTATCGATGAGGTGGTGTGCAAGAGGGCCTTTTATTTCCCCGATCAATCCTATCCGTTAAATAACCCTGCTCTATAATTTGACGTTTAGACTATGCTCCCTTAGCTGAACCTTTGAAGAAGTTCAGAAGTGAGACCGAATGAGTACAGGACGAAGGCCATTAAGCCGATTTCCGGCGCTTTTTGGGCGTCGGTTTGGCCTTTTTGATCAC
Source organism: Ktedonobacteraceae bacterium (assembly GCA_035534255.1). GTDB lineage: Bacteria > Chloroflexota > Ktedonobacteria > Ktedonobacterales > Ktedonobacteraceae > CF-113. Next base: position 18,428 of record DATLSI010000108.1, read on the forward strand.
CGGATAGCGCATGGCCGGGCGAATCTTCGCTCCCTTGGTTCGCCCCGGCGATTTTCCGCGCGGTTGGGGCGCGGGAGCAGGGGTTCCCAAGGTGGCAAGAATTGGGGCCATGGCCCGCCGAACCTGTTGAGGGGTGACGGGACGCCGCGCCCCTTCCCAGGGTTGCCGCTTGGCTTCGAGCAGGGGACGGGCCAGCACCAGCAGATTGTGTCCAATTGCCACGATCTGCGTCCAGCACTCAAACTGCTCTGGGGTGCGCAAGCGCGGCTCCTCCCACAACAACTCCTGCTTCTGAAAGCGATAGGTATGTTCCATGCCAAAGCGGCGTTGGTAGAGCGGACGGATCTCGGCCAGTGGCGCAGGTTCCTGGTCGATCCACACGAACCAACTGACACGCGGGTCCCGCTTCTTGTCCCTGGCCCCAAAGCGTATCACGCGGATCACAGTCAGCTCGACTTGCCGCGCCTTGCTCAGGTGCAAGTGTTCCCAGGCGTCGACCTCGATGCGATGCCCGCTCTCCTCTTCCCCTTGCCAGTGAGCCGAAGGCTCTCCATGCGTGCTGGCATCGTGGCAGGCAAACCGCTCCCCATCTTTACGCGGGGCTCCGCGTTTGCCGGTCGGTGGCGGGGCCGCACGATAGAAGACCCGTCGCTTCGTACTGCGCAGCAGTTTCCCGCAAGCGACATCGCCCGTCGCTTGCAAAAAGGCTGCATTGGGATAATAGCGATCTGCTACCAGCAGGGGATGCAGATCAGCAGGCAAGAGCGCCACACAGTCTCGCAGTTGCGCGGCTGCCACTTCCCCGGCGGTCTGCCCACTGCTGATGCGCTGGCTATCGAGCATGTAGCCCCAACTACTCACCGGATCGGGCAAGACCATCACGCTCGAAAACTGCCAGCCTTTTGGTTTTGATACCCAGAACATTACTCTTTCAGGCAATCCTCCGCAAGGAGGTTGCCTTTAGTCTAAACACCAGCTGTATACCTTCAAGCTCAAATATCTCGATAGAACAGGAAAGAAAGGCTTGTAATGGAATTAGATACATCAGCGTCAATCTGGCAGGGCAAGCGGGTGCGATTGCGTAGCCGTGAGCCTGGCGATTGGGAAAACTACTGGATCTGGTATCAGGATAGTGAGTCAGAGAGAAAAGATGGTAATCTTTCTTTTCCGCAGTCGCAAGAACGGACGAAACACTGGACGCAAGAAGAAGCAGTGAGGAAGCAAGAGGGCAACAATTGGGGTTTTCTTATCGAGAACAACGAAGGCAAGGTGGTTGGCAGGATTAGCTCACATGATCGCAATCCACGTGTGGGGCATTTCGGGTATGGGCTTGTCATCTCGAAAGAGTATCGACGGAAAGGGTATGCCAGCGAGGCCATTTTGCTCCTGCTGCGCTATTTCTTTCAAGAATTGCGCTATCAGAAGGTCACTATTCAGGTAGCCAGCTTCAACGAAGATTCGATAGGTCTGCATCAACATCTTGGTTTCCAATTGGAGGGACGCATTCGCAGGGCTGGTTTTACCAAAGGTCAATACGTTGACGAACTCAATTATGGGCTAACGGTAGAGGAATTTGAGGAGAAGCATGCTCACAAGTTCTCCTAATTGAGTGTTCGTCCGTGCGATTCTGCGGGCCAAATCAGCCTGTGGAATGGGCATGCAAGGATCTGCCTCATTTGGGTGAAGCATGTTTGTTTCCTATCATGTGCGAATTTTTCATGTGTAAAGCTCTTTTTCATCCTACAAAGCGTGGAACACACGCTGGCGAAGGAGGGGAAAACCGGCCCTGCCGTAGCCCATCCGTTTCATCAATTTTGAGCTTGTTTACTTTCCCCTCGGCCAGACCGTTGTTTTGAGGAAAGGTGGGTCCTGCTACCACCGCTGCTTTGTCTCGTTCTACTCCAGCAACAAAGCCAGATCCGCGCCATTGAAACTGGTATCGCTTTCTTTGAAGAGGCTCGTGTCTGGTGGCTTGAGTATGGCGAGGAGAAGCAGCCTTAGAACTGTTCAGCAAAGAAACAGAAGCTCTTGACAAAAC
>DATLSI010000109.1:0-21198 GCA_035534255.1 Ktedonobacteraceae bacterium
CGTAAACTAAAGTGATGATAATGCCATACACCCGTTAAGACATTGCTCCATTACTTGTGTTGGGTAGGCATGGCCTCATCCTGTGGGGGCCTCGTGCTTGTCCGGGGTGGGATGACGATTCCGGCAGGATTCCTGGTGCCACATTGGATCAGCACCCCGACGAGGACAGGCACCAGGCCCCCACCACATCCACTCTACCCCACTCACTGTCCCTACAGAACGCCGGGGACGCACGCTTCCCAATGCGCATCATATCCCCATTTGGTTGTTAAATTTCATAAGGGGAGCAGCATGCGCGTATCACGAATACGACGGTATGCTGCAAGTTGTCTATTGAATGGCAAGTGCTACTTTTTGTACCACAAACGCTGCATTTGTGCCAGCGATCAGCACGGCTAATTGCCCGCCTGTATACGCAGTATCGGGAGTGATGGGACCTGGAAGCGCGGTTCCGTTGATGCGAAAGGTAAACGTGCTCCCCGTGACGGTTACTTGTAAGGTATTGAACTGATTTAAGCCCTTATGGATGGCCGCAAATGCATTGTTGGATTGCCCCAGCGTGGTAAAGCCATTGCTGGCGTTGGGATCATATTTTACTACTTGATATTTGCCATCTGTATGGATAATCAGCGCGTAGCACGATACGCCGCCGCTGGCATTCTGTGATTCACGAAACGCCAGGCCATACGCGCCCGATATATCTGCTGGCCGTGTTTCTTCTATGGATACCGTGAGCGTGAAGTTATCAGGTAACGTGCCTACCTCAGGATGCGGGAAATAGGTTTGTCCCCCGCCAGGCGCGCCGCTTATTTGCAGGTCGTACTGGTTGTTAGCGATGGATGCAGTCAGGTTATTCAAGTTGCCGATAGTCCAGTTACGATCGTTGTTCTGGAAGTTTTCCGTAAATGCCTTAGCAGTCGTAGTTAAAGTACCATTATTGGGATTGAATGAAGACAAGATGCCCGTTTTGACCAGGAGAAGTGCCACTAGTAGCAACACGAGCAGCCCGGACACGATATAGCTGATAACTTTGCGTCGCGCGGGTCGGCCTGTCACCGGAACGGTAAAACCCGTACCGCTCGCATTCGTCACGCTCGCGGATGTTCTGTAGGGCGGCGTGTTTATAAATGCCGGTTGCGGAAAGCCGGGGCTAAACGGCTGTGGTGGAGCAAGCTGATAGGTCGCGTTGCTGTTGGCTGCTTCCAATGCCTGCGCCATTTCTTCGGCGGACTGAAAGCGATCGGCGGGCGCTTTAGCCATAGCTCTGGCAACGATATATGCCAGTGTGTCTGAAACATACGGGTTGAGTTCTCGCAGCGGCCTGGGCGCTGTATGCACATGCTGGAAGAGTAGTCCCTGGATAGTGGTGGAGTGGAAAGGCACTTCTCCGCTCAGCATCTGATAAAGCACGACGCCCAGCGCGTAAACATCGGTGCGCGCATCAACGGGCGCGCCGTTAACCTGCTCCGGGGCCATATATTCGGCGGTTCCCACGATTTGATCGACGCTGGTCAGAGATGGGTCATGTATGCTTGCGCTGCCAGCCATGTTCACAAGCGTTGGCTCGTGACGCGTATCATATAACTTGGCGATGCCGAAATCAGACAGCAGCAACTGGTTGGCATCGTTGGTTGGCACCAGCATATTCTGCGGCTTCACATCGCGGTGAACAATGCCGCGCAGGTGCGCGTGATGTAGTGCCTTGCCCATCTGGATCGCGTAAATCGTGGCCTGGCGCGGATCAAGCGCGTGGCCGCCGCGTAACTGGTCGCGCAGCGTTCCCCCACCGACGTATTGCATGACAAGGTAGGTCTGATTGCCAAAATCTCCGAAGTCGTACACGGCCACAATATTGGGGTGTTGTAAGCTGGCAACCAACTGCGCCTCGCGTTCAAAGCGCGCCTTAAAGTCGGTTTGTTGTGCTATTTGAGAGAGAATGACTTTGATGGCAACTTCGCGGCGCAAACGCGCGTGGTACGCTTTATATACGCGTGCCATGCCGCCCTCACCCAGCCTGGACTGGATAGAATAGGCTCCGATTTGCTGCCCGATCAATACATCGTTTTCCATTGCGCCGGCTTCCCTTTTCATCAACCTGTTCAGCTAACATGTCCAGGATACTGTAACACTATTCCCCGGCCCTGAAAAGGTAATACTGGCTCCAGTTGAGCAATCACTTACCGGAATAGCGATCTGTACGCGCGTTGTTTGTCCTGGCTGCATTGTTCCACTGGCTGGCTTGATGATACTATTGGGCAAGAGATTGGTACTGGCAGTCCAGGCAAGACTTAACGTGTGAGATGTGTTGGTCAGCGATAGGTAACAGTTATAATAGCCCGAATTACCGTTGCCACATTGTTTTATCCCTACCAGGCTGGTGGGTGTGACCGCGAGTACCGGTTCAACTGTGAAGTTGACGTTGACGATGAAGGTGCCGCTGCCGATTGTGAACGTGACTGTCCCCGTGTAATTGCCTACCGCCAATGTTGAGTTCAGACTGGAAGCGGTGATTGTCGCATTGCCGGGCGCGCTCGTGCCCAGCGTACCGCCATTGGGGCTGACGCTGAGCCAGTTGGCACCGTCGCTTGTTTTTGCGTTCGCGGACCATGTACCAACCGCGCCGCAATTCGTCAAAGCAACAGTTTGTGGCGCGGCCTCCTTGATGTTAGGAGTAGCCGCGAAATTGAGCGTGTTTGGTGCTACCTTGATGCAGCCGACCTGTACAATGAAAGTGACGTTGAGCGTTTCCGTCACATTGCCCGGCTGACTGGAGAAGGCTACGGCTGCCGTGTAGTTTCCTGCGGCGAGCTGGCTTGCGTTCGCGCTCACATTGATTTGCGCCTGGCCGGGCGCGGTGATGCTTCCTGTCGTTTGATTGAGGACCAGCCAGGGAGCCTGTCCCTGATTCCAACTGGCTGTCCAGTTGACGCTACCCGTACCCTGTGTACACAGTGATACAGATGTCGAGACCGCCTGCGCGTAATTGACGCTGACCGGGCCAAGCGTGACGGATGAAGGATTAACGCAACTCAACTCTGGCTGCGTCGCAGGCGGTGATGTGGTGACTGTCACCGTCGGTGATACCGATGGCGATACCGTCGGGGATGGCGATGGAGTAACAGAGGGCGTGTTCGTAGCTGTGGGCGAAGGTGTTGGGGTCGCATTACCGCCAAGAATGGTGAATGTCAGCCGCGCGCTGCGGTGGGTGATGGATTCGCTGGCCTGCATGGTATGTTGCCCGGCGGACCAGTTCGGATCAACGGTTATATTGACGCTGAAAGTGCCATCTCCCGCGGCGTTGATGCTATTACTCGCCGTCTGGGCCAATACCTGATCGGCCGCCATGCTCAGCGTATGCGCCCCATTCAATACGCGAGCTGTCTGCATATCTGGCTGGCGCGTTTCAACATAAACCGGCAGCGAGTTATCAAGCGTAAGGGTGATACTGCTTCCGGGCAGAAAATGACTGCCGTGCAAGGCGAGTGTACCGCCGCTCGTCACATTGCTGCTGCCACTTAACGCCAGCGTGGGCGCGAAGGCAGTGAACGCGAGGGTAACGATACTGCCAATCATGATAAGTGGGATGAGTATCGCTACGATAAGCAGCGTTGGCGCGCAGCCCTTTGGTGTCGGGTTCCCATGCGGTGGTTTTGGCTGCTGAGGGTAATGAGGTGGATGCAGGGTTTGTGTTGGTGAGTTTCTTCCTGGCATAGGAGGAGTGTGAGGGTAAGCGGCAGGTATGTTTGGCACGACCTCTGTTGCCGCGCTGTTCCAGCTCCTTCCACCGCCGGGCATATTTCCGCCTGCTAATCCGCCCTGTATAGGTGGCAAATTCGCTACAGATGGCACCCCCCCGATTTGAGGGGTACCCTGAACCATTGGCACGGTGCCGCCGCCTGCGAGCGCATCAGCCGCGCCAATCCCAGGCAAAAGACCTATCGCGTCGCGCCGGTGTGGGTCTTCTTCCTTGCTCTCCACAGCAATTGTGGATGCATCGTCCTTATTCCGTGCCAGGTCATACATCCGATGCGCTGACGCGGCAACGCCGGGCTGACTGGCTGGCATCACCATATCAGGGGGTACGGGTTCCAGGCCCACCCTGTGTAAACCGCTTATTCTCGTCTGGCCGTCCGGTGGAGAACCTGGCATTCTTCCGCAGCTCCCACAAAAGCGAGCATCTGGCGGGATCTCTGATCCACAAAAGGTACATTGCAACATACTCAACCCTCATTGTTTCTGACTGCCTTTTGCCAGTCTACCATAGCCTGGGGTGTACCACAGTCGATTAATTCACTCCATTTGTGTGAACCAGGTCATACCTGAAGAAACGATTGAGATACGCGGAATTTCCGTTCAAAGTGCAGCAAAAAGTCCAGTTCTACCTCACTGAAGCCGCAACCCTCGGCCAGCGCGCAATCTATCTCGTTATGTATAACGATTGACTTAGCGGGAAACAGGTATCAAGAATTAAGATGTTTGGAGAGCAGGAAGGCGCTGAAATTAGCCACGCTCTCCACTTCACCTTCGGGCAGCATATTGACGATTTTCTTGACGGTGATGCGATGTGGTTGACCGGGTACCGCTGGTAGCACGAAGCCAATAGCATTAGTTCCCTGCGGCATGCGTTCATTGCGAATCTCCTCGGCCATCAATTCCAGCAGGTCGGCCATGTCCAGGTCGAGCGCGCCGCCGATGCTTTCCAACACCTTCGATGATGGGTATTTCTGCCCGCGCTCGATTTCGCCCATGTATATTTCCGAAAGACCGGCCTTCTCGCCCAGTTCTTTAATGGTCAGTTGACGCTCCTGTCGCTCGCGCCGGATCACGCGCCCCATGATCTCCTGTAAATCTGCCATGATCTTTTCCCTTTCTATGCTTATGGCATAGCTCTTTGAAAATACATGCTATTAGCATATTTATTGTCTATGATTATAAACTAACAGCATGCTATATTCAAGCTAGAGATTGCGTCCACAGAAAGGTAAACAAGGAGAAAAGATGCAGTACTACTTTGTGCGCCAGCAAAGAGCCTGAATTGAATATCCCATGAATTTCATATAGTCGAAAGGAAAAACCGATGTCCGCAAGTTTACTGGTTCCTACTGTCATAGAGACCACCGGCCGTGGCGAGCGAGCCTATGACATTTTTTCGCGTTTGCTGCGCGAGCGCATCATCATGATTAATGGCCCGGTTGAAGAATCGATGGCGAGTCTGGTAGTGGCGCAGCTGCTTTTCCTGGCTGCTGAAAGCACCGAGCGTGAGATTCACCTCTATATCAGTTCGCCGGGCGGATCGGTGCAGGCGGGTCTGGCGATTTATGATACCATGCGCCACCTGCCCTGTCCGATTGTCACGACGTGCGTGGGTTACGCCGCCAGTTTTGGTACAATCCTGCTGATGGCGGGCGATCATGGTCTGCGCCGCGCGCTTCCCCATGCCCGTATTCATATGCACCAGCCGCTTATCCAGGGAGGGCTGGCCGGGCAGGCTACCGATATCGACATCCACGCGCGCGAAATCCTGCATACGCGCGACGTGCTCAACGACATCATCCATGAACACACCGGGCAGCCGCTTGAGCGCATCAAGCACGACACGGAGCGCGATTTCTATATGAGCGCGCGTGAGGCGGTCGAATACGGCATCATCGACGAAGTGCTTAAACTGGCTGAAAAATAACTCACCAGGCGTCAATTCTGATCGAGCCTAAGTCCAACCATTGCGGGCCGCTCTCGACCGTTCCAAAGTGGAAATCGCCGCGAGGAGTGGCGATGGCATACTGGTTATCAAGCCAGGCCACGAAACCGAGCGGGCGCGTAGGCGGCTGCGGGGCGCGTAAAACCAGCGTGTCATCGACCCAGAAGCTGGCCATATCAGGAAACCATTCCAGCACGTAGGTGTGCCATTCGCTCATATCGACATCGAGCAGTGTTTCCTGCGCGCCCGTCAGTCGCTGCATCCAGCGACTGGCGGGGCGCGTATCGCCGCTTATCCTGCCAAGCGCGGCGGTCACGGCCAGGGGGACGCTGGCGGCAAGCGCGGCGGGTCGCATACTATGCACTACCTGGGCTTTCCATCCCCAGCCTGGCACGCCCGGCACGAGTGCCATATTGGATGGCGGCGCTGCGTAGAAAAACCAGATGGCTTCTGGCAGCATCAAAATATCCCCGCGCGCGGAAAAGGGATAATTCCAGAAGCCAAAACCGGCTGTGCCGCGCAAAGCAGCGGCCTGTTGAAGCGAGCCTGTCAGCGAGGCGGCTGGTCGCGAAGAACGCGCGCGCACTTCCATGCGCAGTGGAGGTTTCCAGGGAAATTTTGAGCGCGGTAAACGATCATAGTCGTCGATTTGCGCATCAGTGTACTGACCCTGGTAGGCGACTTCAAACGACATACGCAGGTTTGAATCCACCACGAAGAGCGAGCCGCCTCCAATGCAAGTTTGTGTCCAACGGGGAGTGAGATCTGCGCTGAAGTCGTCAAACATCGCTATGCTTTCTTTACCAGGGTTGCCTGTTCCTGCTCCTGCTTCTGTTCCTGCTCATCCAATTTCAGGAGTTTTTCTTCCAGTTCTTCCCATACCAGATGTTCAGCTTCTGCGCCTGTCACTTTATTTTGTGTCAAAATCTCGGTGACGCGGGTACGGAAATTGCCAAAATGTTTCCGTTGCTCCACGTGTAACGGCATGATCTCAAGCTGGACATCTTTCATATCGTAGAATTCATCTATCTCAAAAGCGAGCGCGATCAGATTTGCGTAATTATGGATCAGCGAAAGGCGATACTGCGAAAGAAAATAATTCGGCTGGGTACTGGAAACAAGCATGCAGCCCGCGATTTTACCCGAAAACAAAATTGGAGATGCAGCCGCGCTTAGTTCATGTTCTATCTGGTGAGCTGGTAAAAGATTATTGGGGTCACGAATCTCGTTATTTTCAACGTCTTTGCACAGAGTAACGCAGTATCCGGCCAGCGACTCCGCTCCCAGGAACAATCCCTGCTGTTCAAGATTGCCCTGCCAGGGGGGCGTGCCATAGGCGACACTTTCGCGCAGGCTGCGGATAAGAGGGCTGTGGGATGATTTCATACAACGTACAATAGTGATTGCCATCCCCAGCCGGTCGGGATCAAGCTGTCCCAGCGCCTGCCTGATGACAAGGTTGCCCAGAGACCAGAAGCGTAGTTCCTTTCTGATGTTGGCGTGCGCTGATAAGACGCTTGCGATGAATGTCGATGGAATATCTCGCGATGCGTCACTGGAGATTGAAGCTACCGCTTCAGTGTAGTCATCGCCGAGCAAGTCAATGAATTGTTCGCGATACTCAGGCAGTACATTCAAGAGTTGTTTAAGATTCTGTGGGCGCGGGTCGGTATCCCCGTTCACCCAGCGGTTGAGGGTGATAGTCTGCACACCCAGCTCGTCGTAGATGCGCTGCTTGACGCGAGCATCCTGCATTATCATCCCCAGCAGTTGACGCCAGTCCCGTGCTTCCTCGTATTGCATAGTATTACTCCCTGCTACCATAATTGTTTCCAAATACGCCCATTAACGCATGATAGCAATTCCTATGTCAAAATTCTTCATACCCGTTTAGCGTTTGCCCCTGGCTTCGCGGTACAGCGTTGCTGACAGTACGACCAGGACGGCGATGATTAAAACCGGTCCTATGGCAACCCGCAGCGGAGCTAACGCGTTGATGGAACTGATAAGTCCGAGCGCAATAGCCACGATGAGGACGCCGATCAGGATAATCATGTCGCCCACTATAAAGTTGTAGATGGCTTTCAGTATATTCATGAACGTACCTCCTCCTGAGACCCTACACCGCTGATCACCCGGGGTGTTTCCTTAGCAGCCAGTTGACGCCGTTTTTGCTGCTTGAGGAAGGTCACCAGCAGGTAGGATGCCAGCAGGAAAATGGCCGCTAGAATAGGAATAAATGCATCCGATAAAGGCCAATCGTAGCGAAAACCTTCACCAGCCCAGAATGTACCAAATGAGGTGAGCATGATGCCAACGACAAACTTGAGCGTATTTTCTGGAACCCTTGTCAGCGGTGCTTTGACAAGCAAGCCCGCGAGAATGACCAGAATACCCGCGATAGCCGCGCCGATGGCAGCCGAGGCGATGCCATTGGACGTTGCCGCTTTCGAGATGCTGCCGCCGAAGGTGATGACGATGAAGGCAACCTCCAGCCCTTCGAGAAGCACAGCCTTATACGCGAGAGCGACGCCAAAGGGTTGCAAACGAGGCGCAATAGTCTCGCCCCGCGCGCGAATTTCCGCCATCTTTTCTTCAAAGATGGCCTCTTCGTCGTGAAGAGCTTTCAATCCACTGTAACGCAGGATGGATTTTTTCAGCCATTTCAAACCGAAAAGAATAAGTATAATTCCTACGAAGAGACGCAAAGCATCGATTGGTACCAGTTGCACAATCGCCACTCCGAGCGTGGCGACGATTACTGCGAGGGTAGCGGCGGCCGCGAAAGCACCCACAAGCGAACTGCGCCAGTTTATGGTGACACCAACCACAAGCACGATGGTAAAGGCTTCGACAAATTCCACCGCCGAGGCGAGAAACGCTGCCGAAGCGATAGCCCATTCCATGCGACAAACTCCTTTTCTGCTCCAGGTCCTATTTAGCTGCTACACGTTCAGGCGAAAACTAGAGACTCACAGAGACTCACAGAGAGAGTGAAGCATGCATTCGCTTCACTCCCCGCCTATTGTAGCACATAAAGGAGGTTGCCATTTATTTTTTATGGGCGACGAGTTGCAGCCAGTTGCGCGGTGTCTCGGAGATTCCCAGTTCCTGGCCGGCCTGGTAGACAGCCACCTCCAACGCAGCGGCACCAAGCGACAGTGGCACTCCTGGCAATGCGCCTTCGATGAACAGCCAGTATTGACCGAGGTCGCGCCAGGCGTCAAGCGAAATGAGGCCAATTTCGTGGAACGCGTCAACGCGCGAGAAACCGCCTTCTTTGAGCTTACTGATGTATTCGTCACTGTTAAGCCATTGCATGGCCATGGCTTTTGCCTCGCGTGACAGGCGAATTTCAGGATGTTCTTTGCGCAGCCAGCGAACCGCCCGACTGGTCCAGAGCCGATAGAAACGTTCGGTTCCCTCGACGTAGGTTCCTTCATAAAAGCCACTATTGCAGGCAAAAACACCATCTGGGGCAAGAATACTCGCCATAAGTTGGAAAGCAGCGAGTTTGTCAGGAAGAAGGTGAATAGCGTTGCAGAAAAAAGCTGCGTCCGCGTTCTGGACGATATTGGGCAGATCAGCAGCCTCGCCCTGAATAAATTCTGCCCTGGCTCCCATAGCTTCCATGCCTTTTTGCGCTCGTCGTAATGCTTCCGCTGACGGATCGACGCCTATAATGCGCGCATGTCGTCCCAGGCAGCGTATCTCTTCAGCGATCAAGCGTGTGACTGCTCCGGTGCCGCACGCCATATCTACGATGGTCAGCGTGGCGTTAGCAGGGCGCGTCGCGAAAGGAGCAAGCGCCAGGTGGACAAGTGAGCGATTAATTTCGGTGTAAAAAGGTTGAGCTGCAAATGCCTCAAATGTGAATTGGTTCGTTTCTTCAGTTTCGATCAAGCTCATGAGTCAGTCTCCTTTAAATGAACCAGCATTTACCACTTAGAGGAGAACTGAGTCCATTTTGTTTCACCATTATGACCATTAGATATGCATGGACATCCCGCCATCTACGCCCAGTATCTGACCGGTGATATAGCCAGCTTCCGGCAAACACAGATAGTTGATGGCCGACGCGATTTCTTCGGGTGTCCCGAAACGTCCCAGCGGGGTGATTCCGAGCATGAATTGACGCTGCTGTTGCGATACCGTCGCGGTGAGTTCGGTAGGAATGAATCCTGGCGCGATCGCGTTGGCCGTAATATTGCGGCTGGCCATCTCGCGCGCCGTGCTGATGGTCAGCGCGATGACGGCGGCTTTGGACGCGCTGTAGTTGGCTTGCCCGGCATTGCCTAACAGGCCGGCGGGCGAAGAAATATTCACGATGCGTCCCCAGCGCGCTCTCATCATGCCGCGCAGCGCGGCTTTTGTGCAGAGAAAAGCCGAGCGTAAATTGGTCTGCATCACGTACTCGAAGTCGTTCAGCGACATCTGTAATATGAGCTTGTCGCGTGTAGTGCCGGCATTATTTACCAGGATGGCTACTGGGCCAAGCACGCTGTTGGTTTCCGCGAAGAGGCGGTTGACGTCTTCTTCCTGGCTCACATCGGCCTGAATAGCGATACAACGCCTTCCCGACGCCTCGATCTGATCTCTCACTTCAGCTGCGGCGCTGCTGTTACTGCGATAATTGATGACAATGTCGGCTCCCGATTGCGCCAGGCGCAGGGCGGTTGCGCGCCCGATGCCCTGACCGCTGCCCGTTACCAGGGCGATTTTGCCCGCTAATGGCAAACCCTGTTCTGCCATACTCTTTAACTCTCCTCCGCGTTGCTTTTTTCTCTTCCTACCTCTCTACGTTGCTCGTAGTATAGCACAATTTTACAAACTGGCTCCATGAACAATACTTTTTCACCTTTTGCAACTTAAAAGGGTGGTGGTCTGGTTAACCTGCCATTGCTCGTTTTTTGCCGTTTCGCCCTATCCTGGGAATGGCTGTATCAAATACTCCAGTATGTGTATTTTCTGGCCTATCTGCTGGAAGATCGACTATCAGCGGGTCCTGCTGGTTATCATCTGATGCTTGTGGCGACAAGAGAGGCGCTTCCAGATTCTGCTGTATGAGTTCATCGGTGTGTGGCGGGCTAATCGTTTTCACGGGAGTAGCAGGTATGCGTGCCATGGTGATATCGACTTCAGGATCGAGCTGTGTCGTGTGGTCGTAAGTAGCCTCGTAAATCTGCTGCGTCGTCAGGTTTCGTACATTTTGCAAATTCGCATTATTGAGAATAGCATGGCGCAGGTCGGCCACCAGCAGGTTAGCCCCGGACAGGTTAGCGCCGCGCAGGTCGGCTCCCGTCAGGTTGGCTCCAATGAGACTGGCCCCGGCCAGGTTGGCTCCGCAGAGGCAGGCATCGCGTAGGTCTGCCATATAGAAAATGGCCCCGGCTAGCTGCGCGTCTCGGAAATCTGCCTGACCCAGGTAACAGTGAGAGAAATCACGCTCGCGCAGGTCCGCCTGGTAAAATGACGGCGCTTGCCAGTTAGCCGGGGCCTGGAATACATGGTGATGTCCATCTAAAGAGAGCGGGGTTTCCTCAACCTTTTGCAACGCGTTGATTGTATATTCCAGGCGCAGTTTGCTGGCGTGACTATTGTTCCTGGTTTCCCAATCCGCCCACTCGTCGTGTATCTCCTGGGTTTGCCAGGTGAGTAGCTGTTCGATTTCCAACGTATGCTTTTTCTGGCGCGTTTCCCAGGACAACTGGTGGCTTTCCTGAGCATGCTCCCATGCTTCACGCTCAATATTTTTTTCCGCGAGTATGCGATATTGTATGCGCAGAGCCAGCAATACCCCGATGAGCGCGGTTAGAAAGCTAATCAAACTCCCAAATAGCAAAATTCCCATCATTTTTTCACCCCTATTTCACGTTCGATATGCAGATGCTGGAAAAAATAAGAAAATTATATACACGACGGTCTATTTCGTATGACGGAGGCCACGAACATGAGTAACAATCTCCCTACAATGAGGCCATAGACGTTTAGCCCGTAAAAACATATAATGTAGGTGCAGTTGTTACATTTATGCGTATGGACGCGATTCAATGCGTCTCTACACCTCACCTCATTAAAATCAATATCTCATTAAGGAAAATACATGAGCCAGTATAATCATCCATCGCCTACATCATTCTTGCTCGACGACGAGAAAAGGCAACTCATCTTGACCTGGAGCGATGAACACGAAAGCATGCATAGCTGGGAGACGTTGAGATGGGCCTGCCCATGCGCCTGGTGCGCGGGCGAGGGCGGCCAGCCGGGCATGCTACACAACAAAACGAGCCTGAGCGTCGAGGAAACGACACTGGTAGATGTGCAACCCGTAGGACGCTATGGCCTCACACCCGTCTGGGAAGATGGGCATCACACGGGCATCTACACCTATGAGAAGTTGCGCGCCAGTTGCGAATGTGACGAGTGCCAGAAAAGCGCATCCTGGTCGTGAGTGGCGACCGCGACAAACCAGGGCGACCCTCGCGGTCGCCCTGGTGCTTTAACGTATATATTGCCTGTGCCTCGTCCTCGCTTCGCCAACGAGTAACCCAACCGGGGGATACTGCCGCTTTTGATGTTAACTACGGTCACATTTTTCGTTAGTAGTGATGAAAGTCGCGAGAGCGTATTCTTCCTCAGCAGGGAGGTTGAGGATAGTATCACTAAAACGGAGTAATGCAATGTCTACAACAACCAATGGTATGAATATTCAGGTCTCGTCCCGCCGTCGCTCTTTTTCTGTTCCTGGTCTGGCTCTGCGCCTTCTGTTGGCGTTTATTATTAGCTGGCTGATCGTGATGGCGTTCTTTATTTCCGGCGCGGTCTCCCGCTAATTGCTCATCATTTATAATTCTTCTTCCTCGAAGCGCACTCCGTACCGCCCGCTAAGGTAATCATACATCTTATCGGCGAAGTAGCTCGGATTGGCAAAGCCGCGATTCTCAGGCTTGATTTCTGAGAGCTGGATCATCATACGTGTACCACCGTTGCGATAGTAGCAGTAGAGCGACCAGCGTTCATTGCGTTCCAACAGCGTAAAATCGGATGAGATGGAGCCGGAGCCATCTCCCACGCGTTCGCGACGTAACTGTGCGTGACGCGCCAGGTGCCGGTTGGCGTCTTGATACGTATGCGATGCCCCACCAGCAAACCCGCCGGCAGCGCGTGCTCAAGCGCCTCGTGAAATATCTCCTGCCATCAACTTCGCTGGTATCTCTGCTCAGGCGCTTGTCTGTATCGTTGTGTTGATGATGCGCCGTGTAACCGGCAGTTCGCGCAGGGCCATCGGCAGGTGGGGAATCACTTTGCGCATGCCCCATGCCGAGAAATCGAAGAGATGCTGGCGGCCAGCGTCCCATTCAAAACCGTAGATTTCGCGTACTGGTTGAGGCAACAACGCGCAGGTAAGCTGGTAATTGAGGTGCATGGCCGGACGCAAAAAAGATGGCGCGGGCGGGAAAAGCACCTGCTGAGCCAGCCTGCGCGCCTGTGGAGTAGCTGCGAGATGATTGCTCTGTACCATATCGTTCACATACGCCCGCAGATCATCTACGCTGCCGGGCATCTTTTCAGGCAGCAAACCCAGCAGGTGCGCCACTTCTTTTGATTGCTGGTAATACTCGTCCTGCTCGGCAGGCGTGAGTGGCCCGATGAAGAGATCGTAGCATAACAACAGCGTATCCACTAGCGTAGCATGCACCCACAGCAGCAACTCCGGGTAGCGCGCGTCATACGGCGTTCCGCTGCTAAACGCGCCCGCCTCGATTGGCAGCGTGCCATGCACACCTTTATGCAGGCGGTTGATCTCGCGCGCAGTCCTGTGCGCCTTTTCGAGCGAGCCGAACATCAGCCACTCGCCATGCATAAAAGTGCGCTCCGCTCTGCCGAAGGGATCGCTCATATAACTGCTGTGTGCGCTGACCCCCATCGCCACCAGTGGATGGGCCAGTTGCATCAGCACCGCGCGCGACCCGCCCAGCAAGACCGCAACTTCTCGCCCGACTTTCCAGGCGACACTGCCAGGGCCATAAAACCCATACTGATACTTGCTTTGCGTGCCCTCCGTGCGCTTGGAGTCGTTCATGTCGTCTGTGCTGTTCATGCTGATTCCTTGCCAGGATTATTGGAATTATTGGCCGTACAATTTCGCTATCTGCTGACGCATTGCCTGACCAATAAGATCTTCCGCTTTATCAGGATCGGCGCTATACAACTGCAGCGCCAGCGCGATATCCCTGTTAGGAGCCAGCGTGAGATCGCGCTTCCCCTCACTCACCGCTTGCAGGATTTCCACGGCCACCTGCTCTGGCGTGAGTAAAATCTCGACATTAAGCAGGCGTTTATTCGCTTCCGAGTCCTGCTGCACCATCGGTGTATCCACCCAGGCCGGATATACGGTAGTTACTCCAATGCCAGTGCCATACAATTCCGCTCGCAGCGTGGATGAGAAACCGCGCACCGCCCATTTGCTGGCGACATAGCCTGAGAGGAACACCGAGGGTAACTTGCCTGCCACCGAACTGAGAAAAACAAAATAACCGCTGCCTTGCTCTCGCATGGCAGGTAATGCGGCCTGCACGCAGTGAAAGGTTCCCATGAAGTTAATATTCATCATGCTTTGCATCTCGCTGGCGCTGAACGTGTCGATTGGCCCACCCTTCCCCACTCCGGCGCAGGTGACAACCAGGTCAATACGCCCCAGGGCATCTACTGCCTGGCTCATCAATGCCAGCACCGATGTTTCGCTGGTTACGTCCGTGGGAACGGTGAGTACCTGTCCCTGAGCGTCACTATTGCCTTGCCGGAGTTGCTCCTGTGCCTTGAGCAATCCATCTGCGTTGATATCGGCCAGCACAACACTCGCTCCACGCTCGCGCAGCGCCCTGGCAGTAGCGAATCCGATGCCGCTGGCTCCCCCCGTGATAACGGCGACCGACCCGGCAAAATTTGTCAAAGCCATGCGCTGATGCTCCTCTCGCTACAATGGTATATCGTGAAATAGATGTGTTCGCTTGAATCTTACCGCGCACTGCGCAAGGTGTCAAATACACGCGTGCCAGAAATGAGGTACTCGCACCCGTGTATTTGACATATCTTATTGTTGCTGTGGCGGCATCTCCTGTGGCGGAATTTCCTGTGGATATTGCACCTGCGGCTGATCATATTCCTGCTTGGGCTGCGGCGGATACTGGTACTGTTGTCCGTCCCCTTGATATGCCCCGGGAGCGGATTGAGGTGGCTGGTACCCCTCCTGATAGGGTTGGTATGGCTGGTAGGGCTGCTGGTCTGGCGGATATTGCTGGTAACCCGGTGGTGGCTGGTCTGGTTGGTACTGCTGGTAAGGCTGCGGTGGCTGATTAGCTTGCGTTGCTGCAAAAATCCCCAGACCCAGCAACCCTGTCGTGATAGGCACAATCAGGGAGCCTAGAATGGCAGAGATGCCGATCAGTACAAGTATCCACGGCCAGAAGCCGATCAGGAAGAGCACTCCGAGTCCGAACATCCAGACAAAGCCCTGTATACCACCATACAGGCCACGCGCATTCATGCTGCTGGCAGAACCCAACAACGCGCTAAATGCCAGGCCCGCGAAAAGGAAGAAGAGGAACCAGTTTCCTCCCAGCGTGCTCGAAAAAACGAAGGCCAGCGCCAATCCGATAAAGAAGAAGCCGCCAGCCATTCCTGCCAGCGGACTGCGATATCCCCTGCGCATCTGCCTGCGGTAAGCCCGTGCCTGCCTGCGAGAGTAACGATCATTATACATAACGCATACCTCCTTTGGGTGCAAGATAGATGAGTACAAATCTTACATACTAAGTATACGTGACGATCGCCGCATAATACAGCTAGAGGCACATTCTTCGTCGTGATTTAGCTGGCGAATATGCCGTAAGTCATGCGAATGCTGCCTGGTGATAGAAATGGCCGGAGTCTATCCCGGCCATTTCTATTAAAGATGTGTTTCAATCAGTGCCCTGCGGATACCGGCCAGCGCGGTCTGGATATCCTGCGCCTCGATACCGTAGTGGGTAACGGCGCGTATCCTGCCCTCGCCCATCGTTCCCATCAAAACCCCGTGTTCCTGCACCTTCTCCAGGAATTGCAACGTCTGCGCTTCGGTAAGCGATTCCTGCTGCGCATTGTGTACGGAGAACATTACCATATTGGTCACGACGCGCTCAACGTCGATATCGATCTGCGGGAAGTCCGCCAGCCCATTTGCCAGTTGCCTGGCGTGTTCGTGATCTTCCGCCATGCGCTCAACCATGCGCTCTAGCGCCACGATGCCAGCAGCTGCCAGAATGCCTGCCTGGCGCATGCCTCCGCCCAGCGCTTTGCGCACGCGGTGCGCCCGTTTGATGAAGTCGCGCTTGCCGACAAGCAGCGAACCAACCGGCGCGCTCAACCCTTTGGAGAGGCAGAACATCACCGAATCAACGCTGCGCACCAACTCGCTGACGGGAATATCCAGCGCGATGGCCGCGTTGAAGACACGCGCGCCGTCCATGTGTACATTCATACTGGATGTGTGCGCCAGCGCGCTCAACAACTCGATCTGCTCGACGTTCAGCACAGTGCCGCCGCAGCGATTGTGCGTGTTTTCGATGCAGAGCAACACGGTGGGAGCCTCGTGTTCGTCGCTGCCGTCGGCAATATTGATCTTTACCAGGTGGGGATTAAGCATACCGTCAGGTTCGGTGGGGATCACCTTCATCTGCACGCCGCCTAGCATCGATGGCCCGCCGCCCTCGTAGCGATAAATGTGTGATTGATCACCGACGATGATCGCTTCGCCGCGCCCGGCATGCGTCATAGTTGCCGCGGCGTTACCCATCGTGCCGCTTGCAACAAATAAGGCGGCCTCTTTGCCCATACGCTCCGCCGCCATCTCTTGCAAACGGTTAATGGTAGGGTCCTCTTTGTAGACATCGTCGCCCACCTCGGCGCGGTACATGGCTTCGCGCATCTCTGGCGTGGGCAGCGTGACAGTATCACTACGCAGGTCAATCATGGTGTGTCGCTCCTTCTAAAAGTGGATGGTCATATGATATCGCCTGCTACACTAAACCCGATGGGCGGCAGTTTTAACATGCCTGTAGGTGAAGAGGTGGTGGAACGAAAAATTATAGAACAGTACGATGATCAAAGCAATCGCCTGCCCGTAAAGAGGCCGCATATGCAGCGGGTGACTTAAAGTAAACTGGATCAGAAACGTAAGGACGCTGCCGCCGATAGAGGTAATCTGAAAGCGCAGGCAGCGAGCGCCCCATGATCTCTCGTGTCCGGACAGATGACGAAAGGTGAAGAAATCATTTGGCACAAAGTTTGCCATGATCGAAATTTCAGCGGCACACACAGAGGCAATAATGTTATGAATCGGTTCGCTCACTGGCAACGCGATAACATCGAATACCAGGTAAAAGACAGCTATATTGACGAGTGCCGCGCATCCGCCAATAAAGGCAAACATGAAGAAACGCTGAAACCAGATAGCGCGTCCACCAGTTAGCGAATCAACAATATCAAGCGTGCTGTTTACAATGGCCCAGGAAGTTGGCCTGTACCCTGGCAAACGAGGCGTTGGTGAGGAATTCTGTACATCTAACAAACCAGTAGCTTTCGAATTCTGCTCCAATAATGACGGTTCCATGAACACTCCACAAATTTCTTAAGTATCAAAACTCATACATTGGCTATTGTCGCAGAGCAAACAATACGCGCCTGTACGAGAATGAAATATTTTCATCTGGATAGGTATCATTACTTAAATAAAACGTCTTGCAAGCTAGCCTGGTAACAAATGCCGGCCACTCGCCGGGAAAGGTACCGGATACTCCGAATACTTTTGTCACCTATTGCGCCCGGATACACACGCGTTGCATAATAATGCTATCTGTTAAACAGAACCTTTAATGCATCATCCGCGCGGAACACCTCCTCCCGTTTCGTTGTATGGTAGGGGCAACCCTCGCGGTCGCCCTGGCATATTCGCGGTTGTCCAGCCGTCTTCGCGGTTATCCTGGCATCTACTCCGCTCAATAATAAAAGCCATGAATCAAAGAGGTAAACTGGTATGTATGGACCATATATGCGCATGTCGCGCAGAGATCAACAAAGGCTCGACGAAGGTTTCAAATTCAGGCAGGTGTTCGAGGTATTCACCAGCCTGCCGCGTGTGCTGCGTCTCGTGTGGTCTACGCATGCCCTCTTTACTGCCACGCTCGGTATATTAAGCGTCGCGCAGGGCTTCATGCCCGCTATTACCGTCTTAATTACGCGGTCGCTCATCGATAGCGTCGTCTATGGCATCGTCCATCACACGATAAGTCCTATCTGGCTGCCGGTTAGCTTACAACTGGCTGCTGGTCTCGTGTCCAACCTGTTCAGCACGCTCAGTAACACCGTGCAGCAGTTCTTACAAGAACTTGTTTCCAACCGCGTGCAGTTCCTCGTGCTCGAAAAGTCCAATACGCTCGATCTCGCCTTCTTCGAGAATGCCGAATTTTATGATAAGCTGCGCAACGCTACCGATCAATCCACCTACCAGCCGGTGACAATGGTTTCGCAAACGTTTGGCCTCCTGCAAACCTTTGTCACCCTGATCTCTATGCTCTTGTTGTTGCTGCAACTGGCCTGGTGGCTGGCCATCATCGCCCTCCTTGTGCCAATCCCCTCCTTTATCGCCAGCTCGCGCTATGGGTGGCGCGGTTATCAATTGATGCGCCGCCAATCGCCGGAGCGCCGTCTGATGGCCTACTTTAACCAGGTCATGACAACCGACCGCTATAACAAAGAGATCAAGCTGTTCGACCTGGGCAACTTTTTTATCCAGCGATTTAAGCGCCTTGCCAATAAATTTTATGAAGAGAAGAAAAGCATTCTCGTGCGTCGCTACCTGACCGGTTTTCTCTGGACAAGCGTCACCGTGGCGGCCAACTCTGGTATCTACCTCTACGTGGCATATGAAGCGGTCGTCGGGCATATCACGTTGGGTGGATTGACGCTCTATACACAGTCCGCGCTGCAAACAGGCCAGAATTTCCAGGCGTTACTAAATGGCATATCGGGCACCTATGAAACGAACCTCTATGTCAATACGCTCTTTGAATTTCTCGAATACGAGCCGAAACTGGTGTCGCCCGAACACCCGCGGCATATCGATCCCACGGCGGATTCGCGAGGACTGGATATCGAGTTCCGCAACGTCAGCTTTACCTATCCCGATAAGGACCCGCTGACGCAGGTCGCGCTGCGCAACGTCAGCTTTACTGTGCGCGCCGGTGAGTCGATCGCGCTGGTGGGCAGCAATGGCGCGGGCAAGACCACCATCGTCAAATTGCTGACTCGCCTGTACGACCCCGACGAAGGAGAGATATTAATCGGCGGCCACAATATTAAAGAATATAATCTTGATGAATTGCGCGAGCATGTCGGTGTCATTTTTCAAGATTATGTCACCTGGTACCTGAGCGCGCGTGAGAACATCGGTGTGGGGCGCATCGCCGAACTGGAGAACCAGCCGCTGGTGGCGGGTGCGGCACGCAAAAGCGGCGCGGATAAAGTCATCGAGCGCCTGTCGGAGGGTTACGATACCACCCTGGGCCGTTGGTTTGAGAAGGGAGCGCAATTGAGCGGCGGCGAATGGCAAAAGGTCGCCCTGGCGCGCGCCTTTATGCGTGACGCTGGCATCCTCATCCTGGATGAACCCACCAGCTCGCTCGATGCCCAGGCCGAGTACGAAGTATTCGCCAGGTTCCGCGAACTCACTACGGGCAAGACCGCCATCTTCATTAGCCACCGCTTCAGCACCGTGCGCCTCGCCGACCGCATCCTCGTGCTGGAGCATGGCCAAATCATCGAAAGCGGTTCGCATGAAGAATTGCTACAATTGGATAAACGCTACGCCGAGTTGTTTAACTTGCAGGCCGAAGCCTACCGCTAATATAATAACAGCTAATAATATAATAACAGCTACCTGGAAAGGTCCTGTCTTACAGAACCGTTCCGCAACTGCGTTATTCTCATTTCTCCCTATTGAAAGGAATACGTTAAATGGCCGTCTCAATTGCTACAGGTTTACTCATTCTGCGCGTCATTGCGGGGTTGACGCTCGCCGCGCATGGAGCACAAAAGCTTTTCGGGTGGTTTGGCGGCAGTGGTTTCGCGGGAACCATGCAAATGCAGCAGAGACTGGGATTCAAACCCGCTATCTTCTGGTCATACCTGGTTATCCTGGGAGAGTTTGGTGGCGGTCTTTCGGTGGCGTTCGGGTTCTTGACGCCTCTGGGGGCCGCCGGAATGTTCGCCGTTATGTTTATGGCGGTTGCAAAGAGTCACTGGAAAAATGGCTTCTGGAGTAGTAAGCGCGGCATTGAGTATCCCCTGCTGCTGCTGACCATTGGCGTCGCCACCGGCCTCATCGGACCCGGAAGCTATTCCCTGGATGCTCTCTTTGGGATTGTTCTACCGGAAACACTCCTCTTTTGCGTGCTGGCTATCGTCGCACTACTCGTCGATATCATCGGCCTCATCATCAGCCGGCAATCGGCAGTTGCACCCGCGAAATAAGACCAACTGGTCAGGAATAAAGTATGACAATTACACTTGCTGCCCATCTCACGCGCGTTTATGATCTCCTGGTTGATACCTATGGTGAGCCGCGCAACGAACCAGATTATGATCCCGTGGGCGGGTTGGTTGGCACCATCCTGTCGCAGCACACCTCGGATATCAACTCCGGGCGCGCTTACGAGCAACTGGTGGCAACCTTCCCAACGTGGGAGCAGGTGCGCGACGCTCCCACTTTCAAAGTGGCCGACGCTGTGCGCAGCGGAGGGCTTGCGAACATCAAAGCACGCCGTATTCAGGATGTGCTGCACGAACTGACCGAGTTGCAAGCAGAGAGCGGCGATACACGCGCACTCGCGCACGCGCTCGACTATTTGCCAGACATGCAACCGGAACAGGCATGGCGCTCGCTGCGCAAGTTGCCCGGTGTCGGGCCAAAAACAGCCGCCTGTGTGCTCATGTTCAATCTGGATATGCCGGTTATGCCTGTCGATACCCATGTCCATCGCGTCAGCCAACGTCTGGGATTGATCGGCCCAAAGGTCAATGCCGATCAGGCCCATGACATATTCGCCCGGAATGTACCGCCTGAATGGGTCTACCCTCTGCATGTAAACCTTATCCGCCATGGGCGACAAATATGCCACGCACAGCGACCGCAGTGTTCGAACTGCACACTTTACAATGCGTGCGCATACGTAGGGAATATGAAACCATAGAACAATGCGTGCTTGCTAACCTCGACTTTGTACATTTCCTGTTGGGAAGTGAAGCTTACAGTGTGGCTCAAAGGGACGTAACTAATTTCAAATACCGTTGACAGGCATAGACAAACTATGCTAAAATGTAGACATGAAGTTAAGTCAGTATGCAAAACAAACAGGTGTCAGCTATAAAACCGCATGGCGATGGTATAAAGCTGGCACCTTAGA
>DATLSI010000110.1:0-14216 GCA_035534255.1 Ktedonobacteraceae bacterium
ATGTTACAGCATCCTCTAAGCACACCAATTTACGATCCCCAATATACCATAAATCAGCCCGTAGAGCAAGGTTAGCCACTATTGTACCTCTTTGTAAAAGAGCATCGCGCTATTCATGCAGCCTTCGATCTTCATCTTAGCATCGAATAATCCCCGACAATGGCGAGTACTGCAAAGCTGTAAGCAGTCCACATCGTGCCGACGCTCTTTGTCAGCCCGACCGCAATACGCGTATTCGTACCGCTTGCCTCCAGTTCTGCTTTATGCAGCACGTTCACGTTGTGTGGCTTATGAGCTGATGGGTTGTGTGGGAACAGTGAAGTGAGCGGATGTGTGTGATGTACTTTTGGTGGTACAGCAGCCGGTGTTTGTTCTTCTTGCATCTTTGCTCTCCGTATGCTTCAAATAATAATAGACTCCAATCCCACTATAGCATTGTTCTGTTATTCTGTGAAGATGTTGATATCCATGTTTGGGAGAGTGGTATGCAAGAGCAAGTCATGGCGCGGGAAACCTCCGCGCCGTATATCGGTATTGATATGGGTGGTACGAACACGCGCGTCGGCCTTTTCCCGTCGCTCGATGCGCCGGAATTTACGCTGCTGGCGAAGTTTCCTACGCAGCAGGACTACGAGCTGCAATTGCAGCGTATCGCGCAAACATTACAGGAAGCGGGCGTACAGCGCGCAGCGGGTGTTGGCGTCTCAATCGCCGCGCGTATCGCCGCTGATGGACGCGCGGTCATCTTTGCGCCAAACCTGCCAGGCTATATCAATGAGCCGTTCGCGAGCCGGCTCGCGGCGTTGTGCGCCTGTCCTGTACGGCTGGCGCATGATACCGTGTGCGGGTTGCTGGCCGAAGCGCGTTTTGGTGTGCTGCGAGGGGTTGAACGCTGCGCCTATCTGACCGTCTCAACGGGTACAGGAGCGGCTACACAGCTGAGCAAGGCTGAGGCGCGTCTCGTTTCATCGATTGAGATCGGCCATCAGATTCTTGATGGCAACCCGCGCCCGTGCCTGTGCGGCATGATCGGTTGCCTGGAAACATATACGGGTGGCAGACAACTGGAGTTGCGCTACGGAAAGCCCGTCGAGCAAATCACTGACGACGCGTTCTGGGAGACGTTTACCGATAAACTGACGATTGGATTGATCAATCTGACGCAGCTCACGCATGTAGAGGTGATCGCCGTAAGTGGAGCGATTGCGCTCAACAGGAAATATCTCGTACACGCTTTGCAAGAAAAAATCAACACGCGTCTCAAGCCAGCTAAACTCGAATTGCGACTTGCCACGCTGGGGGAAAAGGCTCCCCTCGTAGGAGCAGCTGTGCTGCTGGAGGTGCCAGAAAGCAACATCTTGCATTAAGTATGATTTCGAGATGATTTCGAGGCGACCTTGGCGGTCGTCCGAAGCAAGTGGGGACTTTCTGCCCTATTTTGTGCATTATACTATGCCTGACCTCACTGAATGATGCCTCCAACCCGATATCTTTTCATATCACCTGCTGTGAAGATGGAAGTGATAATCGCATCGCTTATTTAGTGAGGAGTAGTGTAATGAGTCAGCCTGGACGGTATACAGAAGAGGCGCGCAAGGCGCTGCTTGCATCGCGCGAAGAGGCTTTGCAACTACGACATAGAGTGATTGGGCCGGAGCATCTGCTACTGGGCATGTTTAAAATCAACGATCCTATCATCGAATGTGTCTTGCTCCGCCTGTATGCCAGTTCTGCTCGCCTGAAGGAGGCGCTGGAATTTGTGGTGGGGCGAGGCAATAAGGCGCTTCTGAGCCAGCCCGCGTTGGGACAGGGGGCGCGGGCTGCCCTGGGGCGTGCGGAAGAAGTGGCTGCTCAGATGGAGGAGTCGCTGATTGGTACTGAACATTTGCTGCTCGGCGTGCTTGGCGACCAGGAGAGTGTAGCGGCGGGTGTGCTCGAAAGTTTCGGTCTCTCTTTGCAAGCTGTGCGCAAAGAGATTGAGATGTTGTTGAGCCTTGGCCGCGATCACGCCAACTTTGCAGCCCAATACCAGGTGCGTTACAATCAAACTCCCATCTTGAATCAGGTCAGTCGCGATCTGACGACGGCGGCGCTGGCCGGTAGCGTTGATCCTATGATCGGGCGCGAATCTGAGCTTGAGCGAGTTATGCAGATACTCTCGCGCCGCTCGAAAAATAATCCCGTCCTGATCGGGCCTGCCGGTGTTGGGAAAACGGCCATCGCCGAAGGGTTGGCGCTGCGCATTATCCAGGGAAGTGTGCCGGAGAACTTGCAGCAGCGCCGGGTAGTGTCGCTAGAGGTAGGTTTGCTGACGGTCGGCACGCGCTTCCGGGGCGATTTCGAGGAGCGTTTGAAGCTTATCATGCAGGAAGTCCTGGACTCAAAGGGCATCATTATTGTGATCGATGAATTGCATGCTCTGGTTGGCGCAGGTGTAGCGGAAGGTTCTATCGACGCGGCAAATCTCTTTAAGCCGATGCTGGCACGCGGAGAATTTCAGTGTATCGGGACGACCACGTTGGACGACTATCGCAAAACTGTCGAGACAGACCCGGCCCTCGAACGCCGCTTTCAGCCCGTGATGGTCAACGAGACGACGCCCGAACAGACGATGGAAGTGCTGCGCGGCCTGCGCCCTCAATACGCTGAGTATCACCAGGTCACGATTACTGACGACGCGCTAATCGCTGCTGTGCAGATGTCCACGCGCTATATTCAGGATCGCTTCCAGCCTGATAAGTCCCTTGATCTTATCGATGAGGCGGCGGCGCGGGTGCGCGCGAACCGCTCAACTGTCCCGGACGAGGTGCGCAAGCTGCGCGAGGAGCTTGTTGCCTTGCAAAGAGACAAAGATGCAGCTATCTCGCGCAAAGATTTTACGCTGGCCTTACAACTGCGTGGCGCGGAAAAACAATTACGCCAGGCATTGTCCGAGGCCGAAAATGCCTGGTCGGCGCAGCAACAGCAGGAGCGTCCTCTGGTCGATCAACATGTCATTGCCGAGGTTGTGGCTATGTGGACGGGTATACCGACTGCGCGTATCACTACAGAAGAGGCGGAACGGCTGCTCAAACTGGAAGAGGAGTTGCACCAGCGCGTCATCGGACAACACGAAGCGGTACAGGCTGTCGCCAGGGCTGTGCGCCGGGCGCGTGCTGATATGCGCGATAGTCACCGTCCCATAGGCTCGTTCCTGTTTGTCGGCCCGACAGGAGTGGGGAAAACCGAGGTTGCGCGCGCGCTGGCGGAGACGCTCTTCGGCGATGAAGAGGCAATGTTGAAGCTGGATATGTCCGAGTTCATGGAAAGTCATCACGTTTCGCGCCTGCTTGGTTCCCCTCCGGGATACGTCGGTTACGAGCAGGCCGGGCAGCTCACCGAGGCCGTGCGCCGCCGTCCCTACAGCGTGCTCCTGTTCGATGAAATCGAAAAGGCGCATCCCAAAATCTTCGATCTGCTGCTGCAAATTCTCGATGATGGCTGCTTGACCGATGCGCAGGGACACAGCGTTAGTTTCAAAAATACGATTATCATCATCACATCCAATGCCGGAACCGCGCATCTTAAAAACGCCGAGATGTCCTTTGTACCCGCTCGCAGGAACAAGCAGGAGCAACAGGCCGGCGCGGCAACACGCGTGCGGGCGCAGGTGCTGCCAGCCTTGAAAGAGCTGTTTCGCCCTGAACTGCTCAATCGTATTGACGAAGTGATCGTATTCCACGCCCTGGAGCCAGAACACCTGCGCGTCATCGTTGACCTGATGATCTCGAAGACCCGGCAGCGCATCGCTGGCCAGGAGATCGCGCTCGAAGTGACCGGCGCGGCGCGTTCGCTGCTGGCCGAACGTGGCTACGATCCCGTCTACGGAGCGCGTCCGCTGCGTCGCACCGTGCAGCGCCTGCTCGATGATCTGCTGGCGGAATCGCTGCTGCGCGGCGATTACCAGGCAGGAGACACGGTTGAAGTCGATGTCGTGGATGGGCAGTTGGCGGCGCGCGTGCTGGCAAGGGTTGGTGTGAGTGCTGGGCAGGCGGCGGCGTAAGCATATCATTACAAGCATAAGCGGCAAGGTGACGTATGATCCATGTGTCATCCTTGCCGCTTATTATTTGCATGCAAAGATGCAAAGTTTTCTAAAACGATGCCTACCGGTGAGTGTGTCCTGCATCAAAGTAAGGTATAATAAGTGGAACGAGATAGTTGTTGAAAGCTCTCGTTGGAAGGAAACGATCTATGACTACTTCACGGCGTATTGTGGACATCCTTATACAGAGTCCTGAAGGCAATCCTATAGCTGTTGTGGAAGTGAAGCTACTCAGATAGAAAAGCTGGGGAGAGGTTGTATGAGGCAGAATTTGAAATTCTTGCACTCCGATGGCTGAATCACCTCACTGTAAAATCACAAAATAGTGGTGAAGAACCCGAAAAGACCCTTGCATTGTCAGGATTTGATGCAGCAATTAAAGAGGCAGATGTGTTATTAGAGGCAGAAGTATGATTGTTTATGTAGAGACGAATTTTATTCTAGAATTGGCTTTTGAGCAGGATCAACACCAAACAGTTCATAGCCCTAACTTATAAAGACCAGCTAAGTACAAGTACCGAGGACAGCATTGTCTATAGCTGGACTCTTACAATTGCGCATATATTAAAGAATTCAAAGATGGTCTTGGTTATATAGAAAGCAAATTGCGGAAGGCTGAGTAACTGTTAAGGTTACATGCTCGGCCTTGGGCAGGCTCAGCGTCAGAATGTCATTGCTACAATGCAGGGTAAGAGAACATCTCATCATCTATTTAGCACTTGAGGAGGACTCATACATGCCACAGGCGAAGATCGGGGTAATCGGCGGCAGCGGACTCTACCGCATGGAAGGGATGACCGATGTCGAGGAGGTCGAGGTACAAACGCCTTTTGGCGATCCGAGCGATATCGTCACGGTTGGCAAAGTCGAAGGTGTCTCAATGGCCTTTTTGCCGCGTCATGGGCGCGGACATCGTATTTCACCAACCGAGATTCCCGTGCGCGCTAATATCTGGGCCTTGAAAAGTCTGGGCGTCGAGTGGGTGATTTCGGTCAGCGCCGTGGGCAGCCTGCGCGAGTATATCGCGCCGCGCGATCTTGTCATTCCCAACCAGTTGTTTGATCGCACGAAAAGCCGCGTGAACACCTTTTACGAGGGCGGCATCGTCGTGCATTGCACCTTCGCCGAGCCGTTCTGCTCCACGCTCAGCACGCTGTTGCTGGCATCGGCCCGCGAACTGGGTGATGTGAAAGTGCATGCGGGCGGTACCTACGTGTGCATGGAAGGTCCGCTGTTCTCCACTAAAGCCGAGTCGCACGCTTATCGCAGCTGGGGCATGGATATCATCGGCATGACCGCGCTGCCTGAGGCGAAACTGGCGCGCGAGGCCGAATTGTGCTACGCCACCATCGCCTGCGCCACCGATTATGATTGCTGGCACGAGTCAGAAGAATCCGTCACCGTTGAAATGGTGATCGGCAACCTCAGCGCCAATGTCGCCAACGCGCAGCGTATCCTGCGCAGCGTGGCGAAAAAGATTCCAGCCGATCGCGACGCCAATACCTGCGAATGTCCTACCGCGCTGTCAAACGCAATTCTGTCTGACCGCAGCAAGATATCCCTCGCGGTCAGACAGAAGTATAGCCTGCTCATCGGGAAGTATCTCTAAGCGCGCATCAATCCACCTCAGCGCGTCTAATTGAAATATGATGCAGGGACGTGTTCTTTGCATGCCTGGATTTAAGTCACCAGGCCCCTAAAGATATCTTTTCGGAAATGACTAATATTTATTTAGTATCTTGACAATGGTTAGTCATCGTGGTATATTATCTGTGGTTAGTAAAATCACTAACTATTTAGCAGTGACATATCTGCATTGGACATCAATAAAATTGATTAAGGGAGAACAACTAATGACCTGGGCAATAGATGCCTCACATTCACAGGCAACTTTTTCGGTAAGACATATGATGGTCTCGACGTTGCGAGGGCATTTTAATGTGTTGAGCGGCCAGCTTCACATCGACGAAGCGCATCCAGAGAACTCCTGGGTAGAGGCCGAGGTTGATGTCGCCAGCATCGACACTCGTGATGAGAAACGTGACGGCCACCTGCGCTCGCCCGATTTCTTCGACGCGGAAAAATATCCGAAGATCATTTTCAAGAGCAACAAAGTCGAGCATGTTGGCGGCCAGGATTACAAAATCACCGGCGACCTGACGATGCACGGCGTGACCCAACCTGTCACCTTTGAGGCAGAATATGCTGGACAGATCTCGAAGGACCCCTTCGGACTGCAGCGCGCTGGTCTCGCCGCGAAGGCGACGATCAACCGCAAAGATTTTGGACTGGTCTGGAACGTGGCGCTTGAGACGGGCGGCGTGATGGTCAGCGAAAAGGTCAACATCGAGATCGACCTCGAAGCCGTTCAGCAGGCCCCGACCGAGCAGGCGGCTGCGGCGGCACAGGCGTAATAAACTGCTGGCAAGCGGTATTATATCCTTTGAAGGACACCCAGGCGGGTGTCCTTCTTTTTTTATGGTAGAATAAGCCCACCAGCAATGTGTTGTCATTGCCGGGTGCTATTTTAGAAATGGGAAGAGGAACAGTAATTATGGACAATTTCCGACCTATCGATCCGCGAGAGCCTCCGGCGCAACAGGGTCAATGGCAAGCGCCTCAACAACCGTGGGCAATACAACAGCCTCAATATCCAGGTCCGATGATGGCATTGGAAGCGCAGAAAAGCTGGATTGCGACTGTACTGCTATGCCAATTTTTTGGCACACTCGGTATACATCGCTTCTATACCGGACGTATTGTCAGTGGTATATTTCAGTTGCTCACCTTCGGAGGTTGCGGCATCTGGACACTCATAGACCTGATTATGATTATCACCGGTGATTTCAAAGACAAGTATGGCCGTCCACTCGACCATCAACAGGTAATGGGGGGAGATAAAAGCTGGGTCGCAACGACATTTTTGTGTCTTTTCCTGGGTACACTCGGTATACATCGCTTCTACAGCGGGCACATTGTCAGTGGTATATTTCAGTTGCTCACCTTCGGAGGCTGCGGCATCTGGGCATTCGTTGACCTGATTTTGATCTACACAGACAGCTTCAAGGATGGCAATGGTATGCCTTTAAGCAGGATGTAGGGCAAACTTTTTGATGTAACAACTTTCTGGTAAGACCAGTAGCGCGATACCCGCAAGAATTGAAAAACAATTGACATCTCCCCTCTACAGGAGTACAATGAAGGTGTTCCGCGATGATAAATCGCAACAGGCCGGTTTTCTTCCGGTCCTGCCGATCGGCGTAATCGGGTCCTGCGCGGCAGATGTCTATGAATCCCGCCAGGTTCGTGAGGAAGCAACGGTAAATGGACCTCTCTGGGTGTCGTAGGGCAGCCTGATTGCGCTGATCGGCAGGACCGGGCGAAAATCGGTTTTCTGTGTTCAACTGCTCATCACTCCGGCGGGGGTTCGGGCTTGTCAACCGGCAGGCAGGCGGGAGTCGCTGCATGACCTCACAATCACTCTACCGAAAATGGCGCTCACAAACATTTGATGACCTCATTGGTCAGGAGCCAATTATACGTGCGCTCAAGAATGAGCTGAAAAACGGCAAGTTGAGCCATGCTTACCTGTTTACTGGTCCGCGCGGCACGGGCAAAACCAGCACCGCTCGCTTGCTCGCTAAAACCGTCAATTGCGAGAATCCCCGTGATGGCGAGCCATGCAACGTGTGCATGCAATGTCGCGAAATTACGGCTGGCAATTCGCTCAACGTCATCGAAATTGACGCAGCTTCCAATCGCGGCATCGACAATATACGCGAGTTGCGAGATCGCGTCATGGTACCGCCCACCAATGGAAAATACAAAGTCTACGTGCTTGACGAAGCCCACATGCTGACCGCCGAAGCCTTCAATGCGCTGCTCAAAACGCTGGAGGAGCCGCCGGAGTACGCTATTTTTATCCTGGCCACCACAGATGTGCATAAAATGCTGCCCACCGTCATCTCGCGCTGTCAGCCTTTTTACTTCAAGCGCATCACAACGCGCGAGATCGTTCAACGGTTGCAATATGTGGCGGAACAAGAAGGTATCAAACTCGAACGCCCGGCAGCTGAATTGATCGCCCGCTCCGCCGCCGGGGGCATGCGCGATGCCCTCAGCCTGCTCGACCAGTCCATCGCGTACGCCGGGAGTGAGATTTCACAGGCGCAGGTGCAGTCCATGCTTGGCATTGCCGACCCACGCGCTATCACAAACTTCATCACCGCCGTCGCCGAGCTTGATGGTTCCACTGTGCTGCATCTCATCAACCAGCTCTCTGAGGATGGCGCAGACCTGCGCCAGGTCAACATGCAGGTCATGGAGTACTGGCGTGCCCTCATGCTGACCAGGGCCGGCGCGGATGCCGCGGCCATACTCGACCTGACCGAAGAGGAAGCGCGCGAAGTAAAGCAAATAGCGCAGCGGTTCGCGCTGGAGGAATTGACCGAATGCGCGCGCATTTTCGCGCAGAACGACCTGGCGCTCAAGAACCAGGGTACGCCGCAGCTCGGCCTGGAATTGGGGGCGCTGGAAGCTATCGAGACGCACCGCCGCTCCCAGTCAGGACAACTCGCCGCTAAGCCGATCTCTCCTCAAGCTCAACCAGCGCGTCCCTTTGCGCCACCCGCGCCACCCGCCCCGCCGCTAACCCCGGCGGATTATCCGGCTCGTTCCACGCAGCCCGCTCAAGCGCCGCGCAATACACCGGCGCGAGAAGCTGAGGCACAAAGTGCCGCGCCCGAAAAAGTGCCGCGCCCGCAAGAAGAATTAGCATCCGCGCCGTCTCGCCAGGAAGCAGTCCCGGCGGCTCAGCACAATGGGCATATGTCCCTGAGTGCGCAACAGGTCATCGACGCCTGGGAGAGTGTGAGAAAGCGCACGAAACAGAAGAGCAAGAGCGGCCTGGTAGCTGCTCATCTCGCTTATTATAAAGTTATCGGCATCGAGGGCAGCCCGGAAAATCCGATGGTGGTCATCCAGGCCGGAAAGCAGAACCAGTACCAGTATGTCAGAGACGAGAATCGCTACAAAGACCTGGAGTGGGCCCTGGAAATGGAGTTCGGCCTGCCCTGTCGTGTGCGACTGGTGCCGCCCGACCAGACCCCGTCGCTGGCACCCATGTCTGATGCTGCCAGCTATTCTACCGGCGCGGCGCTGGCTCCTCAGCCGTCGGCATACCGCGAACCTCCGCTTCCCGCGCAGCCGTCACCGGCATTACAGGATGAAGAGCCGCCTGAAAGTGTGCGGACGCAACAACAAGATACACCTCCGCTCGATCTTTATGGCTCAACTGGCGCTGCAACCCTTGCAAGGACGAACGTGGTGAGAGAGAATAAACAGGTAGTTTCGGAAGATAAACCGGTCGTATCAAAAGAGACACTTGAGCAGAAAGTGCGCCATGATCCAGTGGTGCAGGAGGTCATGCGTACCTTTTCGGCCAGAATTGTAGACATTCAACCAAAGTAAGGAGCGAAAATTTCCCATGAATATGCGTGAAATCCAGAAAATGCAGCAAAGGCTCGGCAAAATGCAGGAAGAACTGGAGGCAACCCAGTTTACCGGCACCGCCGGAGGCGGCGCGGTGACGATCATCATGAGCGGCAAATTTGAAATCTCGGCGGTGAAGATCGACCCCGAAGCGTTTAACGCTGAAGACATTGCCGAACTGGAAGTAATGGTGCTGGCTGCCGCGAAGGCCGCCTATGACAAGGTGTCGGATGCGCAGGCGAAGATGAGCAATGCGCTCACCGGCGGTATCAAAATCCCAGGATTGTTTTAGACGATGAGCAATATCGCAGCCCCGGTGGCGGCGTTAATTGAAGAATTTTCCAAGTTGCCTGGCGTGGGCGTCAAGACGGCGCAACGCCTGACGTTCTTCGTTTTACGCAGCCCTACCGACCAGGCACGCCGCCTGGCTGAAGCCATCATGCGCGTCAAAGAGAGCATCATCTACTGTTCGCACTGCTTCAATATCACCGAAACCGATCCCTGCCTGATTTGTAGCAATCCGAGTCGCGATCAGGATGTCATCTGCGTGGTCGAAGAGCCGCTCGACGTGCTGGCCCTGGAGAAGACTGGCGTCTTTAAGGGTCTGTACCACGTGTTGCATGGCGCGATCTCGCCCGTCGATGGCGTGGGGCCTAAGGACCTGCGCATCGACGAACTATTGCAGCGAGTCCGTTCCGGGCCGGTGCGCGAGGTCATCCTGGCGACCAACCCGAACTTCGAGGGCGAATACACCGCTAATTACATCCTGAAAGAACTGAAGCCGTTCAATGTGCGTGTCACCGGACTGGCGCGCGGCCTTCCCAATGGCGGAGACCTGGAATACGCCGACGAAGGCACCCTCGGTCGCGCCATCGAAGGGCGCCGCGACTTTTGATTACTTGACATATGGATGTGGATATGGTACACTCGTTCTACATTGTACAGGTATACACGTGGAGAGAGTACCTGTTTCCACTTTCGCGACCCTGCCAGAGAATATGTATCAGGGAGGAATCTGGTCTATGCTGTGCTGAAGAACCACAGCATGGTTATTTCTTACTATGACGAGGCGACGGGAGATTCCCCACCCTTTGGAGGGGATCGGCAGCAAATAAAAGGAGGAATGCAGGGAAGCGAGACGGGAAGCCGGAATCCTCTACCCTGTAAATTGAGTATGCCAATGAGTAAAAAGGAAAAGTCAATGGTGGATCGAAGCAGTACAGCCGTGTCTGCTGCCACAAGTGAGCGTGAAAAGGCGATTGAGCAGGCGCTTACTCAGATTGAACGTCGCTTCGGCAAAGGCGCAATTATGAAATTAGGCGATGTTTCCAAGATTCATGTCGAGGTAATCCCGACGGGATCGATTGCCCTGGACCTGGCTCTGGGTGTTGGTGGCATTCCGCGCGGGCGTATCACAGAAATCTACGGCCCTGAGTCGTCGGGTAAAACCACCCTTTGTCTGCATATCATCGCCAACGCGCAGCGCGCCGGCGGCTATGCGGCCTTCGTGGATGCCGAACACGCGCTTGACCGGGCGTATACGGCTCGCCTGGGAGTTGATATCAACAACCTGCTGATCTCGCAGCCGGATACTGGCGAGCAGGCACTCGAAATCGTGGATGCCCTTGTGCGCAGCAATGCGCTTGATGTAGTTGTGATCGACTCGGTAGCCGCGCTCACACCGCGCGCCGAAATCGAAGGCGAAATGGGCGATACGCATGTCGGCCTGCAGGCCCGCCTGATGAGCCAGGCCATGCGCAAGCTCACTTCAGCTATCAGCAGCAGCAACACCTCGGTGATTTTCACCAACCAGTTACGCGAGAAAGTCGGCGTGATGTTCGGCAATCCAGAGACAACATCCGGCGGTAAGGCGCTCAAATTCTATGCCTCCGTGCGACTTGATATTCGCCGCACCGACTCTATCAAACAGGGTCAGGATGTGATGGGCAATCGTACTCGCGTGCGCGTGGTCAAAAACAAAGTCGCGCCTCCTTTCCGCGTTGCCGAGTTCGATATCATGTACAGCGAAGGCATTTCACGCGAGGGTGGCCTGATCGACCTGGGTCTGGAGATGGGCCTGGTCAAGAAGAGCGGCGCGTGGTTCAACGTTGGCGATATTCGCCTGGGCCAGGGACGCGAGAATGCCAAAGAGTACCTGCGTCAGAACAGCGACGTTGCCTCCGCTATTGAAGAGCAGATTCGCGGCAATATGTCTTCCTTCAAAATAGGAGAAGTTGTGAGCGAAGAGGTAGAGGACGACGCTCCCGAAGAGGAGTAGACTACTCCGGCGCTTCGGTCTCGATGCGCTGTTGCACTTCCTTTGCCAACTGTGTTTCGTTCAGGTGAATGAGTGGCTGCTCTTCTTTCGAGAGGAGCGGTTTCAGCTTTTCGTGTTCGATGGGCAGAGGGGCAAGAGCCTCCGCGACGGGCTGGCGTTCTCTCCAATAGGAGGCCAGTGCGGCGGGGTCGACCGGGCCGATCCCGCCCGTTTCTGCCTCGCGCATGGCCCAGCTCATCACGGCCTCATCCAGAGGTACTTCGTATCCTGCCTCCTCGCTAAGCTTCCACTTGTGCCGCATGACCGCGAATGAGTCGTCACGTTATTCTCGTTCCCGCGAACTTTGCATGTAATCTATACCTGCCGCTTCGTTGTAGTGGTTCTGGAGTGCGTCAAAATGATACCAACGAGGCCGCCGAGCAAACACAGCGTTCCTGTTCCCAGCACCATATAGGCTCGGCCATGAAAGTTCAGCACTGTTAAGAAATAGAGACCCATGCCAAGCGCCAGCATGCCCAGGATCATTGTCTCACTCAGGGCCGCGGTAATCGAGCGTGGCACGATGATGCCAAGAGAGCCGCCGATCAAGCCAAGAATGCCGACCCCAATCGGCGTGTAGGCTCGTTCGTGATAGTTCAGCGCATTCAAGAAGTAGAGGCCAATAGCGAGCGTGATGATACCGAGCACGAGTATCAGCAAAGATATAGCCTGCGCTTTCGGTCTGGTCACGATCATCCCGATAATGGCAGCAAAGAAACATAGCACACCCGTGACCGCGAGCAGGGGCAAGCGTATCTGATGGTAGAGCGCGGCATAGGTATAGGCTCCGACTTCGAGCGCGATGACTTCAAGTGCAATAACAACCCAGATTCTTGAGGACTTCGTCATTTTGCTGTATCCGTTCCTTTTTTCTTTTCATCCATATATTCTTTTATCTCGTTAAGAGGATTCCATTATATCAAACGTATGAAATACCCTGCTAATCACCAGGGATATGCGAATGCGGGTCACACGCCCTCGTACATTGCGCCCACGTCCATATCCGTTACATAATGAGATTATCTATAGCCATATTTTCAAAATGGCAAGTGGTGAAACAGGTACAGTTGAAAGTTGTTCAAGCAGGAGGCACACATGGGCACAGTGAGCTTTGATTTCAAGGGCGAAGTCGTTCTTGTGACGGGCGGGTCGCGCGGCCTGGGACTGGAAATTGCGCACGCCTTTGGATACGCGGGCGCGCAAGTGGTAATCGCTGCCCGGCGCGAACAATGGTTGACTGAGGCCGAAAAGTTCCTCAAAGACCGCGCTATTTCCGCCTACGCGCTGACCTGCGATGTGGCGAATGCCTCCTCGGTGGAACAGGCGGTACAGCAGGCGCTGGCGAAGTGCGGTAAAATCGATGTGCTGGTCAACAATGCCGGGCTGACCTGGGGCGCGCCCGCCGAGAATATGCCACTGGATCGCTGGCAGCAGGTCATCGATGCAAATATCACCGGCACGTTTCTGATGTCGCAGGTTGTCGGGCGGCACATGCTCGAACGCCAGAAAGGCGCAATCGTCAATGTTGCCTCCATCGCTGGTATGGGCGGCGGGCAACTGAATACTGTGGGTTACAATGCCAGTAAGGCAGCCGTCATCAACCTGACGCGCGCCTTTGCCATTGAATGGGCCAATCGTGGCATCCGCGTGAACGCGGTCGCGCCCGCCATGTTTAGAACGCGCATGACCGAAGCCATCCTCGACCGTGCCGAAGCACTCGTCGCCGATGCCATGCCCATGAAGCGTATCGGACAACCTGGAGAATTAGCGCCCTCTGTGCTATTTCTGGCTTCCGAAGGCGCGAGTTATATTACGGGGCAGGTGATTGCTGTTGATGGCGGGAAAACGGCGCAATAGGGATTTCGGGGGAGTGACAGATAAATAAGAGTGGGGCGACCGCGCGGTCGCCCCACTCAGTTCAACTCCGTTGTTTTTTTACTGCTGAATCGGCGGCATTTGCTCTGGATATTGTGTCTCAGGTTGCTCGTATTCGTTGGGTACCGGGCGGTACGTGGGTTGCTGTGGCTGGTAGCCCTGTCCATACTGCTCCGGCTGTTGCCCTTGCCCTGCCTGCGTAGGCGGCTGGTAATAGGGCGTTTGCTGTTGCGTAGGCGGCTGGTAGTAAGGCGTCTGCTGTTGCTGCGTAGGCGGCTGATAATAGGGCGTTTGTGGTTGCTGCGAGTTAAACCTCTGCTGCCACTGCGTGCCTGAGCTCCACATCGAATTCCAGGCCGACTGTGGGCTACCAGTAGTTATCACTTTGATGATAAAAAAGGCCAGGGCAATGAGTAGCAGTACCCCAATTATGGCGTACACAATATGAAA
>DATLSI010000111.1:0-4640 GCA_035534255.1 Ktedonobacteraceae bacterium
GCCGGTATCCCTCACTTAAGGGTAGGTACCCATGTGTTCCTCACCCGTCCGCCACTCACCCATTGCTGAGTGCGTTCGACTTGCATGTGTTAGGCACGCCGCCAGCGTTTATCCTGAGCCAGGATCAAACTCGCCATCCAAAATGTATATCGAATCCCTTTTTCAGAGACTCAAGTGCATTGTGAATGAGTTATCTCCATTGACAGGTTATGTTTGTTACTTTGTTTATTCCTTACCACTCTTCAGTTGTTCAGGTTCTTCCGGTGCTTCCGCACCTTTGCGCGACTCAACAGTTACCTGCGAGCGCAAGTGAGATATTACCACTGAGTTTGCGCGCTGTCAAGTACTTTTTGGGCGCGTTTTTAGAAACAGAGTAAGTTTGCTACAAAATCCCTAAAAGGGTGGCTGTGCCGATGAGTGATGATCGCTTTCGATAGTGTCTTTATTGAACTCCTGGTCAAGCGGGTCGTTATCGGGCGGGCGGGAATCCTGTCCCAGGTAATAGCTGATGACCAGCGCGCCGCCTACTGCAAGGGGGATCAATCCCGGCAGCAGCCAGGGGCCGACGTGGAGAGGTGTAGCAGTCACAACGGACGGCAGCATATAGCCGAGGGGGTAAAGGCCGATGGTCAGGGCCAGGCCCACCATGGCGACGATTAGCCCGGCGCGCAGCAGGCCCGTTCCGCGTCGCTGGCGGCGCAGGCGATTGGGATGGATGCCGCGCGCGATTAAGGCCATGCGCTCCCGGTGATCGATATAACGCAGCAACGCGATAAAGCCCAGAAAAATGGCCAGCGCGATCAACCAGCCAATCAAGGCCGCGAGTACGACTGAAGACATATATGTATCCTCTCACCCCTGTCTATTATGGTATGTCTATGGTAAGATACAATTAACAGGAAAGATGTTTCAATGTTGATTGTCTGACGTTCCCATCCGGGATTCACACAATGAAACATTTTCTCTAGCATGAATCTCTAAAGGAACATATGAGAGAGCATTTCTTTTCATCATTACCAGGTTTAGACATTCCACTCTCTAACGCGGTCACTTCCCTGGTTGAACTGGATGACCAGCAGCTTGTCGCTGCCAGCAAGCGGGGCGATCAGGACGCTTTTGCCCAGCTTGTCCAGCGTTACCAGCGGCGCATCTTCAACCTGGTATATCGCATGCTCCAGCAGTATGAAGAAGCGAGCGAAACCACCCAGGAGGCGTTTCTGGCGGCCTGGCAGGGTCTCCCGTCGTTTCGCGGCGAAGCGCGCTTCGCGACCTGGCTGTACCGCATCGCCTATAACTGCGCTTTGAAGCAGCTCGAAACGCGTAAGCGAGACCGGGCGTTGCAGGTAGCCCTGCAGGCAGAGCAAGCGCTGGAAAGCGTAGATGGCCAGGAATCTGCTTCTGCCCAGATTGACGAGCATGAGCGGCAAGCGTTTGTACAGGAACACCTCTCTCATCTCCCTGCAAAATATCGTGCTGTGCTAATTCTACGTCATCTACAAGATATGACATATGAAGAAATGGCTGAGATACTAACCATGCCTGTCGGCACTATTAAAACACATTTATTCCGCGCGCGCAATTTGCTCAAGGAACGTTTGCAGGGTCTAGATCGCGATTCATCCATGGGAACGAGAGGGTAATCATGCATTGTTCAGAGGCGAGACAGGAACTACAGTTATATATAGATAGGCGGCTCACACTAGCGCGCACGCGTGCTCTGGAAGCGCATATTAGCCGCTGCGCGAACTGTCGCCAAGAACTGGCGCTGCTGGAATTAGTCTCCCACCACCTCGATATGGTGCCATCTGTAGCCGAGCCTGAAGGAATGCACGCGCAAATCATGCAGCGTATCGCCATATCCGCACCGCGCCGCATCGCGCAGCCTTTCTTCCCCTGGCGTCCATCGCTGGCAGAATGGATTGCTGCCATCTTGCTGGCCACTGTTGCTACTCTGGGGTCTATTCTGGAGCAGCCGTCGCTGCGCGCGATGCTTCCTTTCGCCAACGGACATGACTCTTTGTCGATCACCTTTATGAACCTGGTGCATACGGTGTTGTCGATGAATGGAAGCACTCTCACTCTGGTGCTCTGGATCATTGGCACTGTACTGGGAATTTGTATTACCCTGGCCTTCGCGGGTACCGAAGTGCGTTCCCGCTGGTTCAAGGCTATGATGGACCGCCTGCCCGTCAGATAAAAATAACAGGCAACCAGAGCAGGGCGGGGCTTGTCCTCGCCCTGCTCTGGTTGCCTGTTGATAGATGTAAGGAGAAGAAGCAACATGGACTTGCCCATCGCGCATCGCGATGATACGATAGACGACTATCATGGCACACTGGTAGCCGACCCCTATCGCTGGCTCGAAAACCCTGCCGCGCCGGAAACCCTGGCCTGGGTAGAGGCCGAGAATACCATTGCCGAACAATACCTGGCTGCTATTCCCGTGCGCGAAACGCTGCGCGCCCGCCTGACGGCCCTGTGGAATTATCCCAAATATTCGGCGCCATGCAAAAAGGGCAGGCATTACTTCTACTCGAAGAACGACGGCCTACAAAATCAATCGGTGCTTTACCGGCAGGAAAACTTGCAGGACCAATCTTTCGTGGTGATCGATCCCAACACGTTGAGCGAAGATGGCACGACCGCGCTGGTCACCCAGTCTTTCAGCAAGGATGGCTCGCTGCTGACCTATGGCCTCTCGCAGCATGGCAGTGACTTGCAGGAGTTACATATTCGCCAGGTGGAGAGCGGTGTCGAGTATGCAGAGGTTATCAAATGGGGAAGATTTCCATCGGTCGCGTGGCAGCGTGATAAGAGCGGCTTCTTCTACAACCGCTTACCGGAGCCGGGAACGGTGCCGCCTGAAGATCAGAGCAATTACAGCCAGGTGTACTGGCACGCCCTCGGTACGTCCCAGAGTGAAGACAGGCTGGTATTTGAGCGGCCCGATTTCAAGGAACTGAGCTTTTCCCCTTCTATGAGCTATGATGAAAAGTACTTGCTGCTGTATGTCTGGCATGGAACCGACCCCAAAAATCGTTTCTACTACCGCCGGTCGGACAGTGATGGTCCATTTATGCGCCTGCTAGATGAAGCTGATGCCAGCTACGAATTTATTGGCAATGATGGGCCGATTTTCTACTTCCAGACCACCTTGGACGCGCCGTGCAGCCGTATCATCACCATCGACAGCGAGCATCCAGAGCGCGCGAACTGGCGCGAACTGATTCCGCAGCAAGATGATGTGATAGCTTTTGCCCTGATAGTTCATCACCAGTTTGTCATCACATACCTGCATGATGCTCATCACGAGATGAAAATCTTCGATATGGATGGCCGTTTTGAGCGCGACATCCATTTACCCGCGCTCGGCTCTATCGTAGAGATTTCGGGCGAGCCTGAGGATACGGAGATGTTTCTCAGCTTCACTTCGTACCTCTATCCATCCACCATTTATCGTTACGATTTCGCGGATGGCT
The DNA here is from genome assembly GCA_035534255.1 of Ktedonobacteraceae bacterium. Classification (GTDB taxonomy): domain Bacteria; phylum Chloroflexota; class Ktedonobacteria; order Ktedonobacterales; family Ktedonobacteraceae; genus CF-113. The sequence goes on from DATLSI010000111.1 coordinate 3,480, forward strand.
CACTGACGCTGTACCACGCGGCAGAACTGGATTTTGACGCGAGTGCCTATGAGACGCGGCAAGTTTTTTATCACTCGCAGGATGGCACGCGTATTCCCATGTTCCTGACGCACAAAAAGGGGCTGGAATTGAATGGGAACAATCCCACACTCCTGTATGGCTATGGTGGATTCAATCTAAGCATGACGCCAGGCTTTTCAGTGCCGGTGCTGGCATGGTTAGAGCATGGAGGCGTATACGCGGTAGCTAACCTGCGCGGCGGCGGCGAGTATGGCGAAGCGTGGCACCTTGCCGGGACGCTGGAGCATAAGCAAAATGTTTTCGACGATTTCATCGCGGCTGCCGAATGGCTGATTGCTAACAAGTATACTCGCGTATCGCGCCTGGCTATCCAGGGCGGCAGCAACGGCGGCCTGCTGGTGGCGGCCTGCATGGTGCAGCGTCCCGATCTGTTCGGCGCGGTCATCTGCCAGGTGCCCGTCATCGATATGCTGCGCTATCACAAATTCACCGTTGGTCGCTACTGGGTCACGGACTACGGCAACGCGGAAGCCAACCCTGAAGATTTCAAGTTCATGTACGCCTACTCGCCCTTACACAATGTCAAAGCCGGCGTGGACTATCCCGTCACGCTCATCCTGGCGGCTGACACCGACGACCGCGTGGTGCCTGCCCACGCCAAAAAGTTTGCCGCGACCCTGCAGGCAGCCAACGGCGGGGGGAATCCAATCCTTTTGCGTATCGAGATGAAGGCCGGGCATGGACTGGGCAAACCTACCACGAAGCTGATCGAGGAGCGCAGCGATATCTGGGCGTTTCTGTTTGAGCGATTTGGGATGTTGTAATTGATGTGTTAGAAGTACCCGCGTTCCAGTACGGTTTGTTCATCGAGGGCTTCGTTTCTGAGAAGCTGGCGAATATACTCAAGAAAACGCGCGAAAACTTTAGCCCTGTAAGGATGGTCATTAAGAAACTCGAGGTAATGCTCCCTTGCTTCCTGGCGTCCTTTATAAGTGCTAAAATTATACCGAATATTCGAGCCAATTCTTTTCGTACCTCGTAACAGTAGAACTTCATCAATAGGAGTTGTTCTACTGCTTACCGGTGTCATATCAAGCCATTCACAAAGCAGATAATATCCGGCACTGGGAATGGTAGATT
>DATLSI010000112.1:0-7342 GCA_035534255.1 Ktedonobacteraceae bacterium
TTGCATCTTGGCATCAATACTTGCTTCGCGGTCAAACGTTGGCCGGAACCAGAACAGTGGGTGCGTATTGTGAAAGATGAACTGGGGCTGGATTGCTGCCAGTTTAGCCTTGACCTGGTTGATCCCTTGCTCGACGAGAGCGCGACAATGGCCTATGCTGACGTGGTTCGCGAGCTAGCAGCGACACACAACCTTTTTATTCACAGCACGTTTACGGGGTTGGCAGCCTATTCATGGAGCCAGTTATTGCATCCCGATCAGGTCATGCGCGCGGCAGCGGCACACTGGTATGAACGCGCCATTGATTTCACTGCCCGCCTGGGAGCGAGCGGCATGGGTGGGCATACCGGCGCGTTCAGCGTGCAAGACGCCATGAACGATGAGCGCAAACAAACGCTATTACAGGAATTACGGGAACGCTTGAGCGGGCTGGCCCAGTATGCAGCGCAGCACGGATTGTCCCACTTGCTCTTCGAGAACATGGCGGTGACTCGCGAATGGGGCCACAGCATCGAGGAAGCGCAATGGCTTACCAATATTGATACGGATGGTGGAGTGCCACTCGTGCTTTGTCTGGATGTGGGGCATCCCTGCGCCCTGCATACGGGAACCGCCAGCGACGATTACCTGGCGTGGTTCGCGCAACCCTGGCCGCATCGCCCCATCGTCCATTTACAGCAGACTGACCGCACAGGAGATCATCACTGGCCCTTCACGCAAAACTACAACGCCCTGGGCATGGTACGCGCAGAAGATACTTTGCAGGCGATTGAACCATGGCTTGCTGATGGAGACGTGTACCTCTTCCTTGAGCCAATCCATCCTTTCGAGGCCGATGATAACCTGGTGCTGGACGAATTGCGTGAGAGCGTGGCCTACTGGCGCGAGGCTCTGGGGAAGCATCTTTTTTAATGCTTCCCCAGGACTACTGGTTAATGATGGTAACACTCATTACCGTCTCCGCGATATAGCGCATATCCATCTCCTCCAGCACCTTCTTCTTGCCGAGCAGCAGTTTCGCCATGTCGAATGCCTGGTTCAATTGCTCTTTCTCTAGCTCGTAGCCGAGGTCGCGCATCTGGGCGGCGAGGGCGGCGCGCCCGGAGAGCTTGCCCATGTGCATGCGGCGATCAGCGGAGGTGAGGCCGATGGATTCGGGGGTCATGATCTCGTAGGTATGCGCATCCTTGAGCACGCCGTCCTGGTGGATGCCGCCACCGTGGGAGAATGCATTGCGACCAACAATGCTTTTGGTCCACTGCGGTTGCATGCCTGATAGCCGGGCGACGAGCTGGCTGGTGGGAGCAATTTTTGTGGTATCGACGCGTACATCCATGCCTATATCGGCGGAACGCGTGCGAATCGCCATTACCACGTCTTCGGAGGCGGCGTTACCCGCGCGCTCGCCCAATCCATTGATGCAGGTATCGACGCGCTCTGCGCCGTTGCGCAGTCCTTCCAGGGCGTTGGCTACCGCCAATCCCAGGTCATCGTGACAGTGGGCAGAGATACGCGCCTGGGGAAACTCCTTTTTCACATCGGCCACCAGTTTGCCGAACTCCCAGGGCAGCGCGAAGCCTACCGTGTCACACAGCGTGATAAAGCGCACGCCCTCTTTGAGGATGGTATCGCAGACTTCCAGAATAAAGTCATGCTCGGTGCGCGTCGTATCTTCCAGCGCGAAATCGACATTTTCGGTCAACGAACGTCCGAGAGCGACCGCGGACTTCGCCAGTTCCAGTACCTCTTCACGCGTCTTGTTCAGCTTAACCCTGCGATGCAGCGGCGAGACGCTGATGAAGGGCTGGATGGCGGATGTAGCCGCGATCCGCACTGCATCCCAGGCGCGCTCGATATCGGCGGGATTAGCACGGGCGATGGCGCAAATTTCGGCATTGTCTACCTTTGAGGCGATCAGGCGTACCGCTTCAAATTCGCCCGGCGAAGAGATGGGGAAGCCGCAGTCGAGCGTATCGAAGCCCATGTCGGCTAATGCCTGCGCTATTGCCAGCTTCTCTTCAGGGAAATAGTTCACGCCCGGTGTTTGCTCGCCATCCCGCAGCGTGGTTTCATAAAACTTGATGATACGTGGTTCTGTCGTCATCGTCATTCACTCCTTTTGCATTGCATCTTTCATTATCATTACATGCTCACAAACTTTGAAACACACAGATGACAGGAGTTGCGCGAAACTCCTTTGTTTCGACTTTCGAGAGTTGGTGATGTGGTCACCAGGTAAATTATACGCAACGTGCTAAAGGGAACTACCGAGCTTCAATCGAACCAGCTATACGGGTAGGTTGCATCGTCGATGGACTGGGCGATGGTGGTGAACTTCAACGGGTAGAAGGTGTCGATCATGACTGCCAATTCCTCGGTGCGTTCAACCCCCAGGCTTTTTTCGATCACGCCCGGATGCGGGCCATGCGCGATGCCGCGCGGGTGCAGCGTCATAGATGACTGCTCGATGCCACGCCTGCTGCCAAAGTTGCCGTTGACGTAGTAGATCATCTCTTCGCTGTCGATGTTGCTGTGGTTATATGGTACAGGTATCGAGAGCGGGTGATAGTCCAACTTGCGCGGCACGAAGGAGCAGATCACGAAATTTGGCCCCTGAAAGGTCTGATGCACGGGCGGTGGCTGGTGAACGCGCCCGGTGATCGGCTCGAAATCGGCGATATTGAATATCCAGGGATACTCGCAGCCATCCCAACCAACGGTGTTGATGGGATGAAAATCGTACCAGTAGCTTGAGATGAGGTTGCCCACTTTGACGCGCACCTCAAAATCGCCGCGCTCGGTATGCGTGACCAGCTCCTGCGGGCGGCGAATATCTCGCTCGCAGTAGGGAGAGTGTTCCAGCAACTGGCCGTTTTTGTTCACATAGCGGCGCGGCGGCTCGATAGAACCGTATGCCTCGACCGCCAGGAAGCGGCTGGCGGGACTATCGGCTGCAATCTGAAAACGGAAGGTTGTGCCACGTGGAATAATGATGTAGTCGCCCTCGTGATAGGGCAGCAGGCCGAAGTTGGTTTCGAGCGTGCCATGCCCCTCATGCACGAAGTAGACAAGATCAGCATCGCCATCGCGATAGTAATAGTTCATTTCTCGCTCAGGCAAGGCAACGCTGATTACCACGTCCTTGTTGTACATCAAGGGCTGGCGTCCCAGAACGGCGTCACCGCCGCGCTTCATCTGCGCGCTTTTCAGGTGATGATGGCGCTGCACATCCTGCCGCCACTCTTCGAGCGGGTACTGAACGCCTGTGAACTTCTCTACCTTTTTCACGCGTGTAGGCGCGTAATGGTAGTAGAGGTTGGAATAGTTGCCTGAAAATCCTTCTGTGCCGAACAGTTCTTCGGAATAGAGCGTTCCGTCCTCTTTGCGGAACTGCGTATGCCGCTTGTGGGGTATTTCCCCCAGGCTATAATAAGCTGGCATAGGTGCCTCCCTTGTAGGGACGCGATTTATCGCGTCCTGCTGGTACACTTTCTATTGGCGGACGCGATTTATCGCGTCCCTACACTATCTTGTTCCGCAGTACGCCGATACCTTCGATTTCCAGTTCGATGACTTCGCCGCGCAGGAACCAGGGATGCACATCGGTGCCGATTTCGAGCAGGCAGCCTGTGCCGACGGTGCCGGAGCCGAGCACATCACCGGCGCGCAGGCGCGCGTTGCGCGAGGCCCAGGCGATCATTTGTGGAAAGCTGTAGTAGATATCCTTGAAGTTGCCACGCGATATTTCTACGCCATCGACACGCGCCAGCATCGTCATGTCGTAGCGTTCGCTCGCGCCGCTACCGGTGCGCCGCGAGGCCAGTTCGTCCGGCGTGACCAGCCAGGGACCGAGCGAGGTGGCGAAGTCCTTGCCCTTGCCAGGTCCCAGGTTCAGTTTCATGTCTTTGCGCTGGAAATCGCGCGCGCTCCAGTCGTTCATGATGGTATAGCCGGCGATATAGCTCGCGGCCTCTTCCACCGCGATGTCTTTGCCGTCGCGCCCGATTACGCAGGCAATCTCCAGTTCGATATCCAGTTCATTACTGCCGGCGGGGTACGTGACAGGCTCGCCATGCCCGTAAATCTCGCTATTATTCGTGAAGTAAAAAGTGGGAATCTCGTACCATTCCGGGATCATCTCCGCGTTGCGTTTGAAGCGCGCGGCTTTGACGTGCTGCTCGAACGCGTAGAAATCGCGCACCGAAGGCGGCTCAGGAATGGGCGCGAGCAGACCTACCTCCTCGAAGGTGTAGGCTTCTCCATCCGCTTCTCGCGCCCTGGCGAGGCCATCGGGATCGCGCAACAGTTCCAGCAGGGTGGGATAGTCGAGCGTGATGATTTCCTCACCACGCACGACACCCGCGTGCGTAACCCATTCATCAGTTCTGAACGTCACCAGCTTCATCTATAGATTCCCCCGCAGAGCCTGTTCGCGCTCAATCGCTTCAAACAATGCCTTGAAGTTGCCCTCGCCAAAACCGCGCGCGCCCTTGCGTTCGATCACTTCGATAAAGACCGTCGGGCGATTCACGATGGGTTTGGAGAAAATCTGTAACAGGTAGCCCTCGTCGTCATGATCGACCAGGATGCCCAGTTCAGCAAGTTGCCGCACGTCCTCCGCGATGGGGCCAACGCGATCCAACACAGTCTCGTAGTAGTTGCCGGGCGTCTTGAGAAATTCTACGCCGCGCTCCTCCAGGCCGCGCACAGTTTTGATGATATCGGTGGTATTAAGAGCGATATGCTGCGCGCCGGGGCCGCGATAGAAGTCCAGGTATTCTTCAATCTGCGACTTGCGGCGTCCGCTGGCCGGTTCGTTGATGGGAAACTTGACACGCCCGCTGCCGTTCTGCATGACCTTCGACATGAGCGCTGAATATTCGGTGCTGATGGCGCGGTCATCAAAGTGAATAATCTGGGTAAAGCCCATCACGCGCTCGTAGAAAGACACCCACTCGTTCATCTTGCCCAGTTCGACGTTGCCCACTACATGGTCGATAGCGGCCAACCCCGCCGGTCGTGCGCGGCGCGGCACACCCGTATCAACTGGACGATAGCCGGGCAAGAAGACGCCTTTGTAGTTATGGCGTTCAACAAAGGTATGGATGGTCTCGCCATAGGTGGCTATCGAGGCCAGTTTCACCATACCATCGTCGTCTTTGCGCGTGGTAGGAGCCATCACGCCGCGCGCGCCGCGCGTGGTCGCTTCGCGATAAGCTCGCTCGGCATCATCTACGCGCAGGGCGATATCTTTGACGCCGTCACCATGCAATTTCACGTGTTCGGCAATCTCACCTTCAGGGCCAAGCGCAGAGGTCAGCACCAGGCGCACATTGCCCTGCTCCAACACAAAACTACTGCGATCTCGCACTCCTGTTTCTAAACCAGAGAAGGCAATGGGTGTAAATCCCCAGGCATTGCTGAAGTAATAGGCGGCTTGTTTAGCATTGCCCACGTAAAATTCGAGGTAGTCGAAATTTTGAATGGGCATGAAATCTTCTGCGGGCATATTGAGAAACTCCTTTGTTTCGATGCCTTATGGTTGATGCAACTCTCTCTTGAGATTGTTCACATGCGGTACTACGTTTTGTATACCAGCATTATATGAAACGAATCGGGACACCGCAAGCCAACAAACGCTTGACACCAACATTTTTTCTCACATACTTATCGATGTTAGCTCTACTAGAATTGAATTGATTGAGCCTGGTGATCGGGAGCGAGTCATCTCCATTTCTATCTCTCACTCCGACCGAGAGGTTTTCTTTCTTTTTGAGTTCCCTTCCCTCTTGAAATTTCATCAAAAGTAATGTATGATATTTTGTAGTCTTTAAAGTTCTCTTAGTTACGTGTAGTATCATTAGCACGCAAGGGAGGAGGGAATCATGGAACATTTCATGACTTCCGAGGAAATCGCAGAGCTGCTTCATGTTGATCCAGTAACTATCCGCCGCTTAGTTACTAAAGGTGAGCTTTCTGCCTATCGCATTGGTTCCGATTACCGTTTTGCCACGTCCGACCTTGCCGATTACCTCCAAAGGCAGCGTCTTGCTGCCTCGGCACAAAAGAACTCAGGTGGCGGGTCAAGCAATCCGCTTGATCAGTTTGCCCAGGTGCTCCGCAACATCATCCAGGGGAAACATACCACTCCCTCGAATTTACTTGGTCGCCTCGACGACCTGTTCACCAAACGAGTACGTCACGTGTTGACGTTGGCACAGGAAGAAGCCCAGCACTTTCATCACGACTACATTGGCACGGAGCATCTGCTTCTGGGACTGCTCCGCGAAAGAGAGAGTGTGGCTTCCCAGGTACTCAACAACCTGGGGATTGAAGTCGATCGAGTCCGTGACGCCGTGATCGCGATCATTGGACATGGCGAGCGGGTGGTTCCGGGTGAACTCGGACTGACCCCACGTGCGAAAAAGGCCATCGAGTTAGCCCTGGATGAAGCACGTCGCTTCGCTCACCGCTTTATTGGGACAGAACACCTCCTCTTAGGTCTCATCCGCGAAGGCGACGGAATCGCGGCGAGGGTCCTCTTTGACAACTTCGACCTGAATATGCAGCAGGTACGAGCCGAGACGCTCCGGGTGCTTCGGGAGCAGCCACCAGCACCAGAAGAGGCGTCGGGCATTCCACCAGTGCCCAAAGAAGCGACAGGGCCGCTTGCTGAAGAGGAGCCAGGGCTGACCTGCACTTCCTGTGGGGCGCGTTGCCCGAACTCCTTCCGGTACTGCTTTAACTGCGGTCAACCGTTGACCCATGAGGATGAGTCAAGCCAGGGAGGGCAAGAGTAACACGGGAAGCGCGTGAGCCTGACACGAGGTGGGCAAGGGTAAGGCAGAACGACCTCCCCTGGTTCTGCCCATTGTCCGGCTCGCTTCCTTGCGACTCATGAACGTTTCACCTTCTCATCCAATCCGCGCTACCAGCTACGACAAGCAGGAGCACAGATGGCAAGGGTATTGATGAGCCATGCTTGACTTCACATGTACAGGAGGCTCATGGAAGTGCGGGCCGTCGTGCTACAAGAGTTTGTACGTAAGGCACCCGGTGCAAACAGAGGATATTCGATAAGCCCCGACGCGCCACTTACAGAATTTGCTGCCATCGCGCCAGACCACCCCGTTTTTCGTGTAATCAAAGAGGCAAATGTCCAATAAGAGTAAGGACCGCCTCTCCAACTTCACCTATACGAGACGCGCAGATCGAAGCCGCGCTCGCGAAATTCATCGATAAAGACCTGGCCTGGCACCGCCAGTTCCACGGGCACACCACCTTTCGGTGTCTGACCACGCGCTATAAAGCCTGCCATAATGGCCGCGTGCCAGCCTGTGGT
>DATLSI010000113.1:0-8511 GCA_035534255.1 Ktedonobacteraceae bacterium
TTGCGGTCGCCCTGGTCTCTCTTCGTAGCAGGGTAGGGGCGACCCTTGCGGTCGCCCTGGTCAACGCACGCTCGATGCAAAAACTTGACGCTCTCCCATGCAGAGCTTTCAGGTATACATAATTCGCCCAAAAAATGTTACAATCAATAGCAACTGGAAAGGAGACGCGGCGTCTTCTCCCCGTCTATCAGGGCTACAACCAGGACGAGAGATGTCGCACAACACTAAAACATGATAAATGACACTGTAGGGCCAATCGATGAGATTACTGAGGAGGCGGTGCGCGTTCTGGATGCGGCAAATGTCGAGGGCTTTTCCCTGCGCCTGTTGGGTGGGCTGGCGATCTACCTGCAATCGCCCAGCGCGCAAACAAACGAACAATTGAAACGCTCCTATAAAGACCTGGATTTTGTGACCCTCTCGAAGCATACCGGCAAAACCAAGGCGTTATTTGCAAAATTAGGCTACAGCGCCAACAAGAATTACAACGCCTTGCACGGGCATCAGCGCCTCCTTTTCTGGGATGAGCAGCATGGACGGCAGGTTGATATCTTTGTCGATCGCATGCAAATGTGCCATAACATCGATTTTCGTGCGCGGCTCAATATTGATGAGCATACCCTGTCACTGGCGGACCTCATGCTGACCAAGTTACAGATTATCGAGGTCAACGAAAAAGACATGCTGGATGTTATGGCCCTGTTTATTGATTTCAATGTTATAGACTCAGAGCAAGGTATTAACTCTTCCTACATCACCAGCTTGATTTCAAGCGACTGGGGTTTGAACAAAACCCTCGAAACAAATCTCAAAAAAATGAAAGCGTTTGCTGCCGAACGCGGCTTCCAGCACTATGTGCAGGAGCGCATAGATAAGTTGCTGGCAGATATGGAGAAGAAGCCGAAATCGCTTTCGTGGAAAACGCGCGCTATGGTTGGCGAGCGCGTGCGCTGGTATGAACTGCCTGAAGAGCCTCGCTAAAACGCAGCGGGTACTATACATAGGACCTCTATGAAAGGAGAGAACATGGCAAAAAGCCTTCGATGTTACATGTGCTCCGACCTGCATGCTGCCAATCGCACCTACCGCAAGTTGCTTAACTCCGTCAAGAACAACGTATACGAGGCGCAGGTCGTGCTGATTGCCGGTGATCTCACCGGCAAGGCCATCGTCCCAATTATCGCGCAGGGCAACGGACATTATACTGCCACTTTTCTCGACCGCGATTACGCAATCGAGACGGAGACCGAACTGGCAAAACTAAAAGAGAGTATTTCCGATATCGGGTATTATCCCTACGTCACCGACCAGGACGAGGTGAACGCGCTGCAAAGCGACCCCGCGAAGATGAGCGAACTCTTTCGCCGCCAGATGATCGAGCGTGTCGGTGAATGGGTCGCACTGGCGGAAGAACGTATCGGTAAGAGCGGCGTGCAGTTCTACATGATGCCCGGCAATGATGATGATAGCGGTGTTGACGAGATGATCGCGCGCTCAAGCTATGTCGTCAACCCGGTAGGGAAAACCATTCATCTCAACGATTTCCATGAAATGATTAGCTTCGATTATGCCAATCATACCCCCTGGCATACACCGCGTGAGTGGGACGAAGATGAGTATTATGAGCGCGTCAAGGCGAGCGCAAGCGGCCTGAAAAACGTGCGCAACGCGGTATTTATGATTCATGTTCCTCCTTTTGATAGTGGATTGGATACAGCCCCGGAACTCGACAAGACTATGCGCCCCAAAGTGACGATGGGCGATGTCTTGCGTGTCCCGGTGGGCAGCACGGGTGTGCGCAAGGTCATTCAGGAATTGCAGCCACTGGTATCGGTGCATGGACATGTACACGAGGCCGGCGGCCAGAGCAAAATTGGGCGTACCACCTGTTTCAACGCTGGAAGCGAGGCCAACCAGGGCATCCTGCGCGGCTTTGTCTTTGATCTTGGTAAGGATAAACTGGACCGGGCTTTCCGCGTTCAGGGCTAGTTAGTGGGGCATAATGCCGTGCGCTCATTTTTAGCAGATCCATCAGGCGTTACCACATTAGCCCCGCGATGAAAGGGACATGCACTTATGGAAAAAGCCAGCACTCCCAGCGGCTTATTCGTCCGCCAGGCATCAGGCCTGGTGCGCGATGTAAGCATGGCGAACGCGCTCTTTTTCAACATCTCTGCCTTTGTTGGCACCGCTATCGGTTGGGCCGTGGCCTTCTACGCGTTCTACCCCGAATGGCAGGGATTGGGCATCTCGGCCTTCGCCTGGATGGCCCTCCTGACGGGCGTCTTCTGTTATTTCCTGGGCATGATTTTCGCCAGCCTGACCACCGCTATGCCTCGCAGTGGCGGCGACTACGTCTTCACTTCGCGCATCGTCAGCCCGTTTCTGGGCTGGATTGAAAGCTGGACGCTGGTCGGTTCGGCGCTGACCATCATTGGTTTTGAAATTATTGTGGCATCGCACAATGTGCAACTGACAGCCATCCTGCTGGGTGTCGCCTTCCCCGGCAGCGCCTTTTCCAACGCGCCCAACTGGCTACAGGATAACACCAGCAAAGCGATTGTCGGTGTGATTATCCTGCTGGTGATCTTTGGCATCTCGATTTTGAGGACGCGCACTTTCCACAAAGTGGTGACGGGACTTACCATCTTCGCCATTATCTCAGTGGCGATCAGTTTCTTCGGCGCGCTCTTCATTTCTGAAGCTGCCATGAACAAGGCTCTGCCTGTACTTGGGACTTCTGCGAACGCGATTATGAGTACCGCGACGAAGGCCGGCTTCTCGCTCGGCTCGCCCGACTTTTCCTTCACTGGCTTAATCGGTCTGGCGGGCCTTATCAGCATTGTCCTGTTCCAGTTCATCGGCTTCCAGTTCTCCTCGTATATCGCGGGTGAGGTCAAAGGCAACGTCAAACGCACCGTCATGTTCGCGGTAATCGGGGCGTTGATCTTCGCGGTTTTCATGAACTCGCTCTACCAGGATGTGCTGGGCAACCATTTCGGCTTTAAACTGACCAATGCCTGGGGCTATCTCTACTGGAATGGCGCGGGCGCGCCGCTCAACGGTCAGCCGCCCTTTACGCCGGTCATGGCAACGGCGGTCTTTCCCGGCGCGTGGCCTCTGTGGTTCATCGTCTCTGTCGGCAATACCGTCTTGAACGTATTGCTCTGCCCGGTTTACGCCGTCTTCCTGTCGCGCATCGTGCTGGCCTGGTCGCTCGACCGCCAGGTTCCCGAATGGTTCAGCGTGGTCAATGAGCGCACAAGCGCTCCCCTGCGTGTGATTATCATCGCGGTGCTGTTAGGCGCTGTCTTCTACGTGTTGACCTTCTTTAACTTCTCGCTGGCAAGTACTACTTTCTTTGGAGTGCTGCTGGCGGGGCTCACCTGGATCATGCCGGGCATAAATGCCATCATGATACGCTGGCGGAGGCCTGACCTCTTCCAGCTTACCAGCAATACGAAGAACTTCCTGGGACTGCCCCGCCTTGCCTGTTATGGCATCCTCTGGCTGATCTTCATCATTCCGGTGTACCTGGCCGCCTTCGTTTACCCGGTGGTGCAGGGTCTCCAGAAACAGGGCGGCGCTTACCTGTCACTGTCGAGTACCAACACCAGTGGCATTGGTTGGGCGCTCGTGTTCCTGCTGGTTGGCATCATCATCTACTTCGTGATGCGCTTCGTGAACACCAGTCACGGCATCAACGTCAAGATGATCTACCAGGAACTGCCGCCAGACTAGGCTAGCTAACGATGCAGGGCGACCCGCGCGGTCGCCCTGCATTATTATGCCCTCAGGCGCATTTCGGGATGGCCGTTGCGGCGCTTTCTGAATTCGAACATGCTATCGTATGACTGGATCAGGGCGGACAAATCCTCGGCATAATCGGTAGGCTTAAATTCAGGATAGAGTTGCCTCAGCAACAGGCCCAGTTGTGACAGCAGCACCCATTCTCCTACCTGTCCATGTGGAGAGAGCCTGTAAGCCTGCGTAATCACAGTAGAGACTGAAGCTGGTAAGCTGGCTTTCTCAGCCGGTTCCAGTACCGTTTCGAGTAGGGAGACAGAGGGTTCTTCTGCTTCAGACGATGCCGGTGTGGGTTCCGGGGAAGTCGATATTGATTTTGTTGATTTCGCGCGTTTGACGGATGTGGGTGTTTGAGTGGCAGAGGTTGAAGACAGCAGATGATCAATGCTCACGAACTTGTTGCAAGCTTCTTTGAGCGTATCGGGTGCCTTCTCCAATTCTCCTATGACAATCACGTAGCATCCTAACGCGCGCAATTCTCGCGTAAGTGGCGTGAAGTCGCTGTCGCTGCTGACAATGCAGAAACAGTTGCAGCGGCCATCTTTAGCTAACTCAATCGCGTTGACTGCCAGGGCGATATCGGCGGTTTTCTTACCACTGGTAGGTCGTATGAGATGATGTTGCTCTAAATCCAGGCGCAGGCTGGCATCTCGCCAGTTCTTTTTGTTGCTGCTATTAAACATATCGCAACAGCCAAAGACACGTTTAATTATTACTTCTCCATGCGATTGCGCCACATCCACAACAAAGTCCGCCGCGCTGGAGGAGATGTTTTCACCATCGACCAGCAACGCGACAGCGGCGCGGCCTGTAGACTGCAGCGGCTTTTCATGCTCTTCCGCTTTCCGGGATCCCCTGCGGAGTTGTAACCTTGAAAAGAGCAGCCGAAAACCTTCGCTCAGCAACAAACCGGCACCCAGGTAGACGGTGGCCGTATGGACGCGCTGGAGTATGGAGGGTGTATCATCCATGAATTGCTCTCTCTTCCTCTTCTCTCTTTAAGAAGATTCAGCACGCTTTCAATGTTGATTGAAAATTAATTTGATCGACATAGTTTCACATCGAGTAACAACGAGCGGGAAGTCGTAACGAGTGCAATTATATCGATAAAATTCATAAAAAAGAGATTAACGCAATACTGTTTATCGCTTTAGGATTCGCTAACCTATATACGTCTTGACAAGCTCAGGGGTTGCAGGTATATTCATTACAAGTCAAGTATTACATTCAGGACGGTTGGCTATTTTATAAAACGTGCGTAATGCCGTCAATGTAGTATCAATGATGATTTCAGGGTGTTTATTCCGGACAGCGAGTGAAAAAAGATATGCGAACACAGGTGCAGCAGACTTACGCTACCTCTATGGTTATGTGTGTCCGCCGGATGCTCATTGGAGTACCCGCCGGGCGGTCGCTGTCCTCTGCGCGCATGCATACACTACTCACTTGAACACAGGTAACTTTAAGAAAAAGCGTATCAGGGGCGTAAGCGACGGGCTTGCGCCCCACTTTTTTTGTTCTCGTAGCAAAAAGAAATCATAAAGTGTAGGGATGTATTCTCAGAGGAGGTGACGAGATGTCCATCATCGAAGTGAACGGTCTGACCAAGACGTTCAGGACGCGCGAACGCGCTGCCGGATTGGCGGGCAGCTTGCGCTCGTTCGTCGCGCCGCAGTATCGCCAGCGAGAAGCCGTCAAACCCATTTGCTTTGCGTTGGAGCGCGGGGAAGTGCTGGCCTTTATTGGTCCGAACGGTGCGGGGAAGTCCACCACCATCAAAATGCTGACGGGCATCCTCTATCCCTCGACTGGTATGGCAAGTGTGCTTGGCATGGTTCCCTGGCAGCAGAGACGCGCGCTATCATTTCATATAGCCAGCATCTACGGGCAGAAATCGCAGTTGTGGTACCATCTGCCGCCGCAGGATACCTTCAACCTGCTGGCCCAGATTTACGAACTGGATACGCGGGAGTATCGCAAGCGCCGCGATTTCCTGATCGAATCTTTCGACATCGCGGATTACATGCGCACGCCGGTGCGCAAGCTGAGTCTGGGGGAGCGCATGCGCTGCGAACTGGCGGCGGCCCTGCTGCATAAGCCCTCGGTAGTCTTCCTGGATGAGCCGACCATCGGGCTGGACGTGATTGCCAAGCAGCGCATCCGCGATCTGATCGGCCTGTTGAACAGGGAAGAAAATGTGACGGTCTTTCTGACATCGCATGATGCTGGAGATATCGAGCAGGTCTGCCGCCGCGTCATCGTTATCAATCATGGTGAGGTCATCCTGGATACGCCGGTGGCGAAAATGAAGCGCGAGTACCTGAAAGTCAAAACGGTTGATCTGCTGCTGGAAGAGGCGGCTGAGCAGTTGTTAAAAACGGACGCTGAGAGTGGGCGGCAGCGCCTGAGCGTGCAATCAGCCGCGTCCATTCACGAGGAGCTGCTTGATACAGGCGGTGTGCGCGTACTGAAGGCGAAGGGGCACGGGCTGAAGCTGGAGATCGACACCGCGCGCACTAAGTTGGAACCCGTGATCGCCGCCATCATGCAGCGCTGCCACATACTCGATATGACCATCGCTGATCCGCCGATGGAGGAGATCATTGCATCCATTTACGGCCAGAAAAGCCAGGCAGAAGTTGATGCAGTCGAAAATGGAGAGGCATCTAGTAACGCGTCCGCATCTGAGTCGTCGTTATCAGGAGGATGATGTCATGGATACATCAATCGAACGCGGGGGTGCGTTTCAGCGCGCCAGGCACAATCTGCGCTGGGCATGGCGGAAATACAGCGCCGTGCTGCGCGTTAGTGTTGCCAACAACCTGGCCTATGTCTACGAAGTTTTGTTCCGCTCGCTCTTCCTGATCGTGCTCATCTTCGTGTTTGGTCAGCTATGGAAAACCACCTATTCCTTGCGTGGGACGAGCCTGCTCGGCAGCTTTAGCATTAACGATATGATCTGGTACCTGGCGGCGGCAGAGACGATTGCTACCTCAATGCCGCAATTGACGAGGCGCATCGATGAGGACGTGCGCTCCGGCAGGCTGGCGTACCTGCTGGGGCGGCCCTATAATTACGTTCTCTACAACTTCTCGCAATACCTGGGCGAGCGACTGGTGCGTTTCTGTCTCAATGGTGTCATCGCGGCAGCTATGGCCCTGTTGCTGGTCGGGCCGCCGCATTTCACCTGGATGGGTGTGCTGGCCTGGCCTTTTGTGACGTTCCTGGCCCTGTGCATCGATTTCTCAGCCTACTTCAGCATTGGCCTGCTGGCCTTCTGGACAGAGGACACCAATTCGTTCACCATCATCTACAGCCGCATGGCACTGGTGTTGGGCGGCGTGCTGGTGCCGCTGGAAATCTTTCCGCAGCCATTGCGCGGCATCGCCCAGGCGCTGCCCTTCAGCGCCATTCTGTATGGCCCCGCGCGTACCCTGGTGCATTTTGAACTGGTTCGCTTTGTTGGCCTGCTCTTGCAACAGGGCATTATCCTGGGAGTGGGCTGGCTCATTCTGATGGCAATGTATCAAGTTGCTATTCGCCGTGTGAATATCAATGGAGGTTAGCAGGTGATGAAAGTGCTGAAAAAGACGTTGAGCGTGCTGCGCTTCATGCTGGCATACCTGGTGGCGAACCTGCAAGCGGCTATGGAGTATCGCACCGCCTTCGCCATGCAGGTGGTCACGATGGCCGCCAATGACTGCATGTGGCTCTTCTTCTGGTGGACCTTCTTTCGCCAGTTCCCGCTGGTGCATGGCTGGCAAAGTACCGATATCGTCGTTATCTGGGCCATTTCCGCCTGCGGTTATGGCATCGCCATGGGCGTTTTTGGCAACGCGCCGCGCCTGGCAACACTCATTATGAACGGTGGACTGGATGCTTACCTGGGTATGCCGCGCACAGTGCTGCTGCACGTATGCATCTCCGCCACCGATCCGACCGCCGGGGGTGATGTGCTGTTTGCGCTGGGCGCGTTTTTGCTGCTGCTGCATCCAGGAGTATGGGAGTTTGGCCTGTTTGTGTTGCTGGCGTGTATGGTAGCCCTGATCTTCGCGTCCTTCGTCGTGATTCTGGGGTCGCTGGCCTTCTTCATGGGCAATACCGATGGGTTGACCAACCAGCTATTGGGATCGTTGATTACGTTCAGCACCTATCCCATGAACATCTTTAGCGGAGCGGTCAGGCTGCTGCTCTTTACAGTCATCCCGGCGGGCTTCGTCTCATTCGTGCCGTTGCAACTGTTGAAGCAGTTCACGTGGCCACTGCTGGGCGGCATGATCGGCTTTACCGCCTTGATCGTTGCGCTTGCTGTCGGCATTTTCACGCTGGGATTGCGCCGCTACGAAAGCGGCAATCTGCTTGGCATGCAGGGCTAGTTGACCAGGGCGACCGCAAGGGTCGATACATTTCACATAAGCGTTCTCGTCGTCCCCGTCCCGATTGATGAGGAATGGTGAATGATGCGCGAGGCGAACGGGGACAGGCGCAAGGCCCCCGCATCCGCCCAGCCCCGCGTCCCTGTCCCTACGGCGTAGCGGGACCCTTGCGGGCGCCCTGGTATCTCGCTCGGCGAAATACTGCGCGATAGCGCCGCATTGCCTGCTATGATAGAATCAAACAATAGTTCAGGCTCAGCATTAGAAACACCGGGGAACGACATCGTGCAAGATCTCTATCAAGAAATCGTCCAACATCTAGAAACTG
>DATLSI010000114.1:0-18331 GCA_035534255.1 Ktedonobacteraceae bacterium
CACTCTACCCCCGCCTCTACTATGACGACAACGAATAGGACCCGAGCGTTCATTGTAGAGGCGGGGGATGTGGTGTGGAGGGGATGGGACCCTTGCGGTCGCCTTGCTCTCCACCACGGCGATAATTCACAAACCTCTCTCATATTTTCTGGCACGTATTGCTAATGAGGTTGCACTGGATGGAGCCATGCTCGAACTGCTGGCTGATTACCGAGGCAGCCGGAGCCGTGGGCAATTTAATCGGGAAACCGAAGCTCTGCAGTCCGCCGTGCGCGTCGAAGTACGTCATGATCGGGCCGGAGATGCTGTACCCTGTGTAGACGTAGTAGCGTCCATGGTCTAAGGTCGGGACGCTATACTCCTTTGTGTCTTTGGCGAAGTAGTTCCACAGGCCGTCATAGGGAATAGCGTGCTGCATATCGACATCGCGCGGCGAAATCCAGGTGAACGAGTCGAAGCCCCAGTTCATCAGGTCGCGCATATCGGTCCACCAGTTGTTGGTGTTCATAACCACGCCGATCAGGTGCCGGTGGTTGCGTGTGACCGATATCACCTGAATGAAGTCGGACTGTCCATCGTAGCCGGTTTTGCCGCCGTCCACCCCCGGATACCACCACCGGAACTGGTTTTCGTTGAGCAGAAAGCGCTCAGGATGGTTCCCACCCTGCGGTATGTGGTAGGCCAACTGGCCGCTGATCTGATGGAGCAGAGGCAGGCTCAAACTGTATTTTCCCAGTATTGCCAGGTCATGGGCGCATGAATACTGCTGCGGGTCCAATAAACCATGTGGATTGACAAAATGGGTGTCGTACATGCCCAGCTGCAGCGCTTTCTGGTTCATCTCGTTCACAAAATGCTGGAGATTTCCTCCTAGCGTGTCAGCGATGGCGATGGCCGCGTCATTGCCGGAGACGAACAGCAGGCCGTAAAGCAGGTCTCGCAGGGTGTAGGTCTCGCCTTTTTTAATGCCAAACAGGGCGCTGTCAGGGCTGAGCTGGCTGATATCTTTGCTCATCGCGTCTGAAATAGTGATTCTCTGGTTGAGGTTGTTGCCGTCTTGCTCGATTGCCAGCGAAGCTGTCATCAGCTTGGTTGTGCTTAACATCGGCAGGCGAAGGAAGGGCTGATAGGCATACAAGGTATTGCCGCTGCCAGCATCAAGCAGGTAAGCTGAGGTGGCAAAAACCGGCGGAGCCGGGTGGTCTGTGTCGGTTGGTTTGATGATGAGTTGGTGGGCCGACGCCGGTGCTTGCCCACTGAAGGCGGGCTGCTGCTTCGTATCTGTCGCGGGCGTCGTTGTGAGATAGGCGATAGAGGCGTCGTGCCTGCTGATCAGCGCGATAGGGATAAACAAAACCACCATTACCAGCAACAGGCTCACACCTGTTATTATCTGTTTGCGCGTGAACAGCGGTCGCGCCAGGGAACGCTGTGCATACTGTGCATAGTAGGGGGAATGAGTGCCACTGCGCCCGCGCTGCGGTGGGCGCGTTGCGACCTGCGGCGCGTAGATAGGGGACGAGTGGCGATTGGGCGTAACCAGAATTTTGCCCGTTTCTTCAAGCGGCCTGCGCGCGCCCACTTCGGATGCCCGGATTGCTCTGCTTCTGCCTGTCTCTTCGCGCGGCCTGGGCGTGTCAGGGACAGGTTTTCTGACCGCTTTTGCTTTGCCCGTCTCCTTATCACGATCACGCGCAGCCGCTTCTAATTGTGTCTGTTTCTCCTGCTGTTCGCGCAGGAGCGAAGCACGTTTAATTTTCGGCTCGCTAGGGCGCTCATCGGTACGGTAGCCCTCCGGCGCTCGCTTGCGCGGAGCAGTGGCAGGAACCTGCGATGCTCTGCGCCGGATGGCCGGGTATGAGAACTCCGGGATGTCGCGAGGCTCGTCGTCTTGTGGCAATGGCGGTTTGTACATTGCGCCTGTTGATGCCCTTCTACAATGTCAATATTTAATTCTTTGCCCTGTTGGTTCCAGTAAGATACTGGTGAGCTTCCTCTTCTGTTTGAGAAAGTCCCATAAATACAATCAAATCTTCCAGTTTTTCCGGATCAGTAAGCGCGTTGGTCTGATCTATAGCTAATCGAGCGAGTTTGGGAAACTTGGTTTGTACAATGCGCAGGATTGTACGACGCTGATGTTCCAACTGTACGAGGCGTTCTTTTTCAATGCCTTCTTGCATAATCAGCTGATAAATTTCGGAATCACGTAATATGTCCTGGTACATCTGGAACCTCCTTCGCAGTTTTTCTCGATCTTTCTCGTCTTCAAAGGCGAGAGCAGCCAGTGTGAGAGTAATCGAAAGAAGATTCGCCTTCTTAACTTCGTCTTCCTCTAATTTCTCAATGATAGAAATCGCTTCGTCAACGATTTCTGGCTTTCCTCCATCTTTCGTCAGCGAGAGTAATGGTAATAGTCCTCTCAGACCTGTACGCCTTAGATCATCAGTGGGAATTTCCCACAACTTGATGTTTGTGAAGTCGAGGCGCATGACCTGTCGTCCATTCGGCAAATCCCGTATGAGGGGCGGTTCGACGATTTTACGCTCCTTTTTCAGGTAGATGACAAACGAGAGTACTGTACAATCAAATTTACAACTCGCAAAGACATTATACTCCAGAACGCGGTTTGCCATGTTCGTGTTGTTGCTACGCTGAAATTCCAGGTGAAATAAAATTCGCGCTCCTTCAAAATTAACCTCGTATAGAATATCAATATCTATACCGCGATTAAGGTGTTGTGAAAGTTCACGAATATAGGTTGCTCCTGGTAGCAGCCATAGCACAAAAGACTGCGGGTTGTCTCCAATTAGCCGCTTTAAGTTACTATCCCAGATGCCAGCCACATTGAATCCCCCCAACTCTATCTCTTCTGTCGCTAGTGTATCATAGCACCCGGTTGCTGTCGAGATATAGAAAGAAGCATTCACAACATTATATTTCACGTATGACGTGTTTTTGTTGGCTTTAACCATAGAGAACGCTGCTCAGTAGCACATTTATACTTGACGCTTTTGTCTGCTACGTGCTACTCTGCTATTCTATAGTACAGGCATCAATCGGGGCCTGCTCCCTTAGTGTTGCGCAGAGTCAGGAGCCACAAGTATGTACCTCAAAACGGCTGTCGTTCAATTGAACTCGCGTGATAACCCCGCCGAGAATCTGTCTAAAGTAGAGCTATTTCTGGACCGGGCTGCCGATATGGGGGCCGAATTTGCGGCGTTACCCGAATTCTGGTCGTACCTCGGCCCCTACTCTGGTTTTGATGCAGCAGCGCAGACCATCCCTGGTCCATTCATCGAACGCTTGCAAGAGAAGGCGCGCCGGTACCGCATGATCGTGCATGGCGGCAGCATCATCGAGCGTCACCCGCAGCTGCCTGGCAAGTTCTACAACACCTCGACGCTCATCAACCGCGATGGCGAGATCGCGGCGCGTTACCGCAAAATCCACCTTTTTGATGTCAACCTGGCTAACGGCGAAAAACACTACGAGTCGGATCGCGTCGTGCCGGGCAACGACATCGTCACGGCTGAAATTGATGGCATCACTTTTGGCCTGACCATCTGCTACGACCTGCGCTTCCCGGAGTTGTATCGCCTGCTGGCCTTGCGTGGGGCGCAGGTACTGCTGGTTCCAGCCGGTTTCACGCTGCATACGGGACGCGATCACTGGGAAGTGCTGTTGCGGGCGCGGGCTATCGAGAATCTCTGCTACGTGGTGGCTCCCGCGCACGTGGGCAGCTATCCTCCCAACCGGCAGTGTTTCGGGCGCTCGATGATTGTCGATCCCTGGGGATTGGTGCTGGCACAGGCACCGGATGTGCCAACGGTCGTCATGATGGAGATTGACCTGGAGCAGATAGGTCGCGCGCGTGCCCAGATTCCTTGCCTGGAGAACCGCCGCCCTTCCGCCTACCAGTGGTAATCGCATACCCGTGCCTGCAAGCCAGGCACCTTATTAGAAGAAAGGATGAACACAAGACATGGACCTTGCTGAAGTGAAACAGCTCATCGATTCAGGAAAAGTCGAGTACGTCAAGATCGGCGCAGCCGATATCGAGGGAGTCTTTCGCGGCAAGCGCGTTTCCGCGCAGCACTTCCTGAACTCGCTCGACGAGGGCTTCGCGCAGTGCGATGTCATATTTGGGTGGGATATCGCGGAGAACGTGCTGCCCAACCTCAAGTTCAGCAACTGGGAACACGGCTTTTCCGATATCGTCATGAAGCCGGACCTCTCCACGTTTGAGCTTGTGCCCTGGGAGGAGAACGTCGCCTCCTGTGTGTGCGACCTGTGGACTGAGCATGGCGAGCCGGTCACGATTTCCCCGCGCTTCGTGCTGCAAAAGGTCATGGAACGCGCGCGCGCTATGGGCTTCGAGGCTTCGACAGCCGCCGAACTGGAGTTTCGTTTCTTCCGTGAGACGATGGTTTCCGTGCGCGACAAAGACTTTGGGCCAGATTTGACCCCGCTCAACCCTGGCTTCAACTGCTACTCCATCAGCCAGTCCAGCGCCGACGATAACCTGCTGGGGCGCATTGCGCGCTCGATGCGCGATTGTAACATATTCATCGAGGGCTATAACCGCGAACATGGCCCCGGCATGTACGAGATGAATTTGCACTATGACGACGCGGTGGCTTCCGGCGACAAAACCATGCTTTTCAAAACGGGTGTCAAGGAAATCTGCCATCAGATGGGCTTGACCGCCAGCTTCATGGCAAAATGGAACGACCAGGAAGATGGCAGCAGCGGGCATTCGCACATTAGCCTGTGGGATCGCAACCGCGAGCGCAACCTCTTCTGGGATGAGAACGCCGAGGGGCATATGTCCCCGCTGATGCGCCAGTTCCTGGCGGGCGTGTTGGAGCGATTGCCGGAGTTCATGGCCCTCTACGCGCCGGTCATCAACTCCTACAAACGCTATGTTGAGGGGACCTGGGCTCCGCTCAACACGACGTGGGGTATGGATAACCGCACCTGCTCCATTCGCATCATCAACAACAGCAAGAGCGCCATCCGCATCGAAAATCGCGTGCCTGGCGCGGATGCCAATTTCTACCTGGTCTTCGCCGCCACGCTTGCCAGCGGTCTCTACGGCATCGAGCGCCAACTGGAACTGCCCGAGCGCCTGCAAGGCAACGCCTACGACGAGGAGACGGTGACGAAGGCCATCGAGCGCGGCCACATTCGTCCACTGGCTCGCAATCTTTCTGTCGCCACCGACCTGCTGGAGCAGAGCGCACTGGCGAAGGAATATCTGGGAGAGGACTTCGTCGAGCATTATGTGGCGACGCGCCGCTGGGAAGTCAAGGAGTACGAGAAGGCAGTCACCAACTGGGACCGCCGTCGCTACCTGGAACTGATTTAAGCGAGCGCCTGCTGCTTATTTCAGGCTTTCGAGCCAGCCGATGTCCTCATGAAAATTCAGCCCCTCGCGTTGGGCCTCTGCTGCCGTCAGGTATGGCAGCAGGTGGCCGAGCAGGGGCTGGCGCGCTTTATAACGCTGCAGGTTTTCCTTTGCTCGTTCCACCATCAGACCCAGGCTCGCCAGTGGATCATCCAGCTTCTCATGCAGGGCGTTCCATATATCGAGCGCGTGTCGCTCCGCCTGCGCGCTCTGGCGTTGCTGACCAAGGTGGCGCGCGGCAACTAAGAGATCGTCTTCGTCGAACAGGCCCAGATGCTCGCCCATCAACATCAAGCGCAGGCCGCGTGACCTCTCTGCATCGAGTGTGGCAACATTCATCTCCGTGTCATCACGCATGCCACGATTATTCAGGTTGCCAGAGCCAACGGTAGACCAGCTATCATCGATGACGGCGACCTTCGCGTGTACATAGATGGGCCGGTAGTATTCGACGCCGTCGCGGTTTACAGAGGTACCCAGGCAAAATATCTGGATGCGTCCTGCTGCTGAGGCTTGCGGTGCTTCCTGGTGCAGGCGTTCAAGTCCCGCGTCGGTGAATGCGCGCCCCACGTTGGGATGATCGGGAAGCACAATCGCGACCGTCGCGCCGCGCTCTAGAGCTGCGCCCAGCGCGCGGATGTTGCGCTCCATATCGGGGCTATCCGGCCCCAGGTTGGCGATATCCAGGCCAAAGTAGGCATGCTGCCAGAAGTACTGGTTCTCCAGGTAGACAAAATGCTGCGCGTTGCTAAACGCTTTCACGTAGAGTTGCGCGATACCCTGTACGCCAGAATCCGAGTCGAAACTGTAGGTATGTTGGGGGATAGTGCGCGCAATCTGCACGAGGCCCGTTGCGCTCTCCAGCGGTTCTGGCGCGGGATGAGCCCTGGTGAGTAACGCGTTGTCCCAACGGTGCCGCTTGACCAGGTCGTTCCACCGCTGGCGAATATTCAGTTCGACATCGCCCACTGCTGGTCCCTCGATGATGGCATGCGCGTCATGCCAGGGATGCGGAGCGGGATTACTATCGTTGAGGCGTAATTCGGCGGCATACTGGTGCAGGGGCATGTCCCAGCGATCAAAATCACCGCTCAGTTCGATAAGCGGGTCAATGCCGCCCACAAAGGCGTAGGTGCCATCAACAACCGTGACTTTCTGGTGTAACGACTCGATGGGGTGGTGCAGCAGCCCCTTTGAACTATCATCGAGTAGGCTTATCACACCGGCTGCGGAGAGCTGTTCGTGCGCGGCTTTCGGGCTGTAATGCGAAAAAAAATTCGAGCAATCCCACAGCAGCGCTTTTACCTCAACCCCTTTACGCGCCATGTATCCAAGCACGTTCACGAGCGTGAGTTCCTGCTGCGGGTCTGTCCAGAAAGCGATTTCGGCTTCAGCCAGCCCCGAGGCGCGCAGTTCTGCCAGCAACGCTTCCTGTTCGGGGCTGCCGTTTGGCCCGGCGCGGTGATCCTTGCCGCGCACCAGGTGTATGTTGGGGCTGACGCCCCAGTTCGCGAGGTAGATGTACTTACACGCCATCAGAAAATGGAGGCACATGGTGAGCATGGTGGCATGGCCGTCAACCAGATAGGTCACACGTGAATGCGCATGCACCGCTGTGTCCCCTACGGCCCACCAATCGCCTACCGGCTGCTGATTGATCGTTGACACTGTCCTGTTCTCCTCACGGATTAGCCAACTACTCTGCCGCCACCTTTGTCGGCTGCGGGCTGACGGCAGGGCCGATCCAGACCGTCTGGATGTTGACGAATTCGCGAATACCGAACGCAGCGAGTTCGCGGCCATACCCACTGCGCTTGATGCCTCCGAAGGGCAGGCGCGGATCGGAAGCGGTCATGCTGTTAATGAAGACCGCGCCCGATTCGATCTGGCGCGCCAGCGCGCGCGCGCGTTCGATGTCGCGCGTCCACAGGTTGCCGCCCAGCCCGAAGTCCGAGTCGTTGGCAAGTTCAATGGCGTGTTCGGTGTCGCGAGCATGGATCACGGCGGCGGCAGGCCCGAAGGTCTCCTGGCGGAACAGGGGCATCTCGGTCGTCACGTCGGAGATGATGGTTGGCTCATAGAAGTAGCCCTTGCCCTCGAGCGGCTTTCCACCGAGCAGCACGCGCCCACCCATTTTCACGGTTTCAGCAACCTGCTTTGCCAGCTTTTCGCGCAGGTCGCCGCGTGCCATTGGCCCGATCTGCGTTGCGCTATTGAACGGGTCTCCCACTTTTAGCTGCCTGGTTGCCTCTACAAATTTTTTCTCGAAAGATGCCGCGACAGACTCCACCACGATAAAGCGCTTGGCCGCGATACAGCTTTGACCCGTGTTCTGGAAACGCGCGCGCGCAGCCACCTGCGCCGCTGCGTCGAGATCAGCGTCTTCCAGCACGATGAAGGCGTCAGACCCGCCCAGTTCAAGCACATTTTTCTTCAACGCCCGCCCGCTGGCCGAGGCAACCGCGACGCCAGCGATATCACTGCCCGTGAGGGTGACAGCCGCGATACGTTTGTCGGCGATCAGGCGGCCCGTCTCTGCCCCTGGCACCAGCACTGTCCTGAATATGCCCCGCGGGAAGCCGCACTCCTGGAAGACGTGCTCGATTTCCAGGGCGCACATGGAGACGTTGGACGCGTGCTTCAAGACGGCGGTATTGCCGGCCATCAGCGCGGGCGCGGCAAAACGGAACACCTGCCAGAATGGGTAGTTCCAGGGCATGAGGGCCAGCACCACACCCAGGGGTCGGTATTCGACATAACTACTGGTTGCGTTGGTGGTCACTGGCTCGTCCGCCAGAAATTTCTCGGCGTTGTCGGCATAGAAGTCGCAGTTCAACGCGCACTTCTCAGCTTCAGCCACAGCTTCGGCCAGGGGTTTGCCCATTTCCAGCGTGGCTAGACGGCCCAGTTCCTCTTTATGCTCGCGCAGGTAGCTGGCAAGCCTGTGAAATAATACGCTCCGTTCCGCGAACGAGGTGTTGCGCCAGCCTAAAAAAGCCTGGCGCGTTTCGGAGAGCGCCTGCTCTATTTGCGCTTCACTGAATGGTTCAAACGTTTTCAACACTTCTTCTGTGGCGGGGTTGATTGACTGGATACTCATAAATAAAATTCTCCTTGGACTGTTCCTGTGGCAAGGGCTGCCGGCGCAAGCCATGTACCAGGTTGTGTATTCTCCTCTAACAATACGACATGAAAGGGTGAATTGGCAAACGACACCCACGAGGGGTGTCCCTACTGATAGACGACGGCCAATTTAGCCAAAGTTACCTATACACGTGGCTCTTTGCTTCAGGTTGTGATAGGATTGACGAACTATATTTATGACGTTCATTAGAATGAGAATGCAGAGGTGTGTGTATGTACACGGCTGAACGCCAGCGAGCGCAGCCTTACCTTGATCGCGCGGCTGGTCCCTTGATCGAACAATGGTATCTTTTGCATCATCGCATGCTGCGTGTTGTAACAAATCGCCGCTTGATCGCGCATTACATCCAGCATTTTCTTTACTATGCCGAACTGCTGGCAGAATATATCTATGAGCGACCCGCTGATCTCCCCGTCGATATTCCTGAAGACTTGTTGTGGCAGGCAGGCCAGCGCCTCTATTACCCGATTGCCCTGACCTGCTATCTCTTTGAAACTCGTGCAGGTGAGGCTTTTCCGCCTGTGCCTGCTCAAGCTAAGCCGGATGCCGCCGAATGGGGAGAAGTTTCAGGTGTAGATGGCCCGCTGCGCGCGCGCTGGAAAGAAGGCCAGCTGCGCTATCGTGAGTACCAGGGTTTTCCTGGCGTCAACAGTCGCATTTGTTCTGTGCTCCATAAGCAGGATTACCATGCCACCATCTTCATCCAGGACGTGTCTCAGTGCCAGCCATGGTTCATTAACCGCTTCGTATTTTATATGGTAATCGGCGTCATGCTTGACTGTAGCGGCTTCGAGACGGTACACGCGGGAGCCGTAGCCCTCGATGACAACGGCATTCTGATTGTCGGCTCGCCCACCAGCGGTAAAAGTACTCTCATTCTGTCCAGCCTGGAAAGTGGCATGAATCTGCTGGGAGATGATGTCCTGCTTCTGGGAAAAGATGACGGGCTGGTCAAGGTATATGCCTTCCCGGAAGATATTGGCGTGCGCGAAGGCACTACAAAACTGCTGCGCCAGTCTGAGTTTATGCAAAGCCTGCCAGATGATGCGCGTCAGAAACGTCCGGTCGATGTTCAGCGCTATTTCCGCAAGCAGGTAATAGCTTCCTGCCCGGTTCGCCTGATGATCTTTCTCCATCCTAAATACCGGGCGGACGAGTTTCGCGCGGAGAAACTTTCGCCTGCCCTGGCAGTAAGATTGCTGATGGAGGAGTATATTTCACAGCAGCAGGCCAAAGAAGGCGAAGCTGATCATATGTTTGGTATTTTTGGGGATATGGCGGCTCAAGCTCCGGCGTATCGCCTCTGGCTGTCTCCTATTCTGCGCGACAATGCAGAGCAGGTGCGCCAGTTGCTGCTGCGACACATCGGTTACATTCTGCCGTAGCTATTATAGAGGTGCCAGTAAACACCTTTCAAACTTAGGAGTTCATCATGCGTCCCTTGCTCCGCTACCTTTCCATTGTCAATCACGACGATGCAATTGGCGCTGCGGATGGTGCTGAGGCGGTGCGCGATAATAAAGGTCGTGCGGCCCTGCGTCAGGCGTTTGAGGGCCTGCTGGATGAGCCTTTCTGATTCGTTGTCGAGCGCCGATGATGGTTCGTCCATAATCAAAATTCTGGGCTGGTGCAAGAACATACGCGCGAGGGCAATACGCTGGCGTTGCCCTCCTGAGAGACCCTCACCGCGTTCGCGCAGCAGCGTCTTGAATCCGAGCGGCTGCGACTCGATGTAATCGAGGATATTTGCGTTGCGCGCGGCTTCCACCATCTCGTTATAGGAAACCTTGCGCAGCAAACCAAACTTCAGATTATCTTCGAGGGTGCCACTAAACAACGAGTCATCCTGCAAGATAACGCCGAACTGCCTGCGTAAACCCTCGATTTGCAGGTCGCGCAGGTCATAGCCATCGATGGTCAGGCGGCCGCTATCGGGAAAATAGAAACGCATCAGCAAATTGGCAATTGTTGTCTTGCCGGCTCCACTACGCCCTACCAGGGCAATTGTCGAACCCGCCGGAACGTTCAGTGTGATATCATGCAGCACTTCGTTACCAGGCGTGTACGAAAAATGGACGTGCTCGAAAGTGACATGGCCACGCGCTTGCGCTAACACAATGCCTTTCTCACCGTCGGCCTCTACTGGATGATTCAGCACTTCAAAGAGGCGGTCAATGGCAACGGCTGCCGCCTGTATCTTCTGATTGATGCCATTGAGGGTTGTGACTGGTGAGGATAGTTGGCGCAGCACCAGTATATATGCTGCCAGTAGTCCGGCTGATAAATTGCCCGATAGCACCAGGTAACCACCAAAGCTCAAGATAGCTACCACACAGAACGCCTGCACAATGCCAATGACCAGGTTTGCCTGCGATTGGTACACCGTGCGACGAAAGGCCAGTTGATTGGCCTGCATGATGAGCTTTTTAATCTTACGCCCAAAACGATGCTCAGCCGCCAGCGCTTTGACAGTCTTCAGGCCGGTCAGCCCTTCATACATTGCTCCATTCATAATGGCGTAGCTTTCCAGCACCTGGCGATTATACTGGCGCGCTTTTCGGTTGAAGTAGAATGTTAGACCCACGTAAAAAGGGGCGACGCCAATTACGAACAGGGTGAGCTGCCAGTCGGTTATGAATAGCACACCGGTATAGATAATCACCAACACTGAGTTGACGCAGGTATCGATCATCACCTGAATGACCGTTTGTTGCGCTGACGTGACCTCGTTGAGGCGACTCAGTACCTGGCCCGTGCTGATAAGCCCTTGAAAAAAGGAAATCGGTAGGCGCAGCATATGACGGTAAAAGCGGTAGGTGATATTAAGATTCGTATCCCTGCTCAGTGCCCCCAGCACATTGCGGTTGAAGAAGCTCAACAACTCTTCGAGTAGCGAGACGGCCAACAGAAAGACCAGCGACCACATAAACAGGGGAATATCACGATTATGGAATACCTGGTCCAGCATGATACGAAAGATGAATGGTAAAGGCAAGGCGGTTAACCCGACGCCGATTGTGAGTACCAGGGCCAGCACGATGTGCCACTTAAAGGGGGTGACGAATTGAGCGAATTGACTGAGATCTTTCCAGCTTAGTTTTTTTTCCCTGGAGCGTAACTGGCGCTCCAATCTTTTGGCGTAGGGGTTTTCGCCATAGAGGGGACCCTGTGGCACACTGCTGGCCTGTGACGGCGGTGGTTTGATAGCGGGCTGTACACCTGTAGTCATGGCGCTGATTAGCGCTTCCCTGTCAACTGCCGGAACGCTTAGAGTATCTAGCTCGCTTACTTCAAACCAGTCCCTGTTGCCCAGGGGAAAGAATTGCCTTTTTACGATCTTCGGCTGTGATCTTATGCCTGTTGGATCGGGTATCGATCCGCGCATGCTCCACGGAATAGAATTGTATCCTGGCAATTGTGGTGGAGTCTCGCGAAGAGATGGCTCGTCGTGCGAGTTGCTAACCAGGTGCCGCGGTGAACTAATGGGAGTTTGAGGGATATTGGAGGAATTTGGAGGTGTGTTTTCATTCATAGGAACCTCCTGCGAAAAGTCGGCCCAGTAACGATGGATAGTCGGCCGCGTGGCTGGCGACCATCATCCGGTAACTCCGAGCTTGCTCCGTCAGTTGGACGAGCAACAAAAAAAGCTGTTCCTGGGTCGGGGGATACGCCTTTTCGATCCGCATGCAATGTTCTATCAGTCCCTGCAGCGCCTCCGCTTTACTCATAGATACGACGCTGCTTTCCCGCGCCTCTATCAATGTAGGGAAGAGTAACAGGCGAATGGGCGCCTGCAAAATGAGCGCGCCAGGACGTATCTGCTCAATCAGACAGTGGCGTTTGCCGCGATTATCAGGCGGCTGAGCTTGTAGGAAGGAAAGAGATGACCACAGGTCGAGCGTTCCGGCGCGTACAGAGACCTCAGGCATCAAGCTGTAGGCAGAGATGTCATGTTGCGCAGTGTTCTCGCGCAGCATGACGAGATCATCTCCTATCAAACCGTATCCCTGCACTGTGCAACCCAGGCTTAACGTTGTTTTGCCGCTGCCCGACGATCCAAAAATCAATGCGGCTTGCTGGCTATCCCAGGGCGCTGTAATAGCTGCCGCGTGGCAGGCTTCAAAATGAAAAGGACGCACCAGTTGTCCGAGTGTCAGCAGGAGTACGCAGCGGCGCAAGAATAGTGGCTGGTAAGCTTCAGGCTGTTCAATCTGGGTCAGCGCGAAGTTTTCCGATGCATAGATTGCGCTCAGCGCCGGACCATTCATAGACGGCAATGCTGAGTAGCGATGATATTCGACGCTATCATCGAGGCTGGAGTAATAGCGCAGCCTGGTCCCAGTAATCAGCTTGATGGTTTCGCTGTGTTTGCGAGCTACTGGAAGCTGTACGGCGAACTGTGATGCGCTCTCGTAACAGAGAATGGCATAATCAACTTCGCCCCGTACCTGTTCCGGCTGCGGGTAGATATCAAGCAGGTCGTCGAATTGCGTCAATAATGAGGCGCTGTTCGTATAGTATGTAATGCGAATATCGTGGTAAAAAAAGCTTTTGCGCAGTAAAGGCTCTGACAGGGTATTTAGAATGATGCGATGATTGGTAGTAAGTGTCTCGTTGCGCATAGCTTTACACGGTACTGGGCGAAGTGGAATCGCTATCAATCAAAAGGTTGTACTGACGTAAGTTATCGAGCAGCTGTTCCACGTCGTGTTGTGCCTGTTCGTGCTCGACTTCATAGGCTTCACAAATAGCTGTCGCCATATCAGAGGGAGTGTGCTGGCCATCGAGCATCTTCCAGATCAATGTGCCAACGGGATTCAGGTTGAACGAACATCCCTCTTGTTGATACAGTAAAATTGCCTCACCATCAAGTTCTCTCCATAAAACGGCGCTATTGCGAATTATCATGCCATGCTCCTACTTCTTCAACCATATAAACAGATAACCAAGGCGCGCTACAAGGCGGGAAAATTTGCGTAATACAACACGTTCTACGTTAGATTCTCTTTTCTGATAGAAACAATATACTCTATATCGTACATTTGCAGTAATCTTTCCATACCTTTTGGCTAGTGGGCTTTGCAGGTTTACCAATCTTCTCCCCCGGCGTATCTCTGTAACGCGTCCAACAAGCGCCTGCTCATCAACCCAGTTAGCCCGTAAAAGAACATCGCCCATCTCTAAAAATTGCGCAGGGGAAACTGTATTTCGGATATGCGCGACACGGTGAATGACCAATCCATCGGGTGTTTCAAAGGCCGCGATTTCGCCCACCTGCAGGCTGTCAAGCGTGGCGGGCTGAATATATACGGCATCACCTATCTGTAAGATTGGTCGCATACTGCCGCTAATTACGCGGAACCAGGTGGATTGACCTTGCCGGACAGCTTGAATGTACAGTGAGGCCATGACAGACGATGCAACCTCGTTGTTTTCAGGTAGTGTTAGCAAGCAAATCTCCCCTGTGAGCGAAAAAATGTCTGCCAGGAGGATGAATCATCCTCCTGGCAGACGGCAACGATCTGGCATGGCATGGCCACGTATGCCGTCACCGGCGCCAGGCCATCCTCCCTGTGGCTACTACTTGTGTGAGGAGCTCACCTTGCCATGGCTGACGCTGGGCTTGCCGCCAGAGCCGGCCAGAGCCGAGGGAAGGTCGCGGAGGCGCTGAACTTCGAGTTTCGGTGCCTCGTACTGGGTGCGAGTGTTCTGAGTCATGACTCATCCTCCTGATAACTAGCTCTTGTTACGCTCCTGTATGGACGACGAAAACCTTCAACGTCTTTACAAGAAGAACAAGATCGACAATAAATGAACGGGTATCGATGTATCGCATATCAAGCATGACGCGCTCATCATAGGAGATGTGCTGACGCCCGCTGATTTGCCACAAACCGGTGATGCCAGGTTTTACAGAGAGCCGCTTCTGTGCGTACTCGCCATAGCGTGGCAACTCGCTTGGATGGATCATCCTTGGTCCAACCAGTGACATCTGTCCAATCAATACGTTGAACAGCTGCGGTAATTCATCCAGGCTCGTCTTTCGTAAAAACTTCCCGAACCGAGTGATACGGGGATCGGATGCCAGCTTCATGTTTTGTTGGAACTTGCGCATCAAGTCGGGATGCTTTGCCAGATACGTATCTGCATCAAGTATCATGGTGCGAAACTTGAGCGCGTGGAAACGACGCCCATGCTCACCAATTACCTCGCGGAAATGGAGGATAGGTCCACCATCAACCAGTTTGATGCAAATTCCAATAACTAAGAAAACTGGTATCAATACTATCATGCCAATAAGCGATAGTACGATATCACAGAATCTCTTGGAGATACGGTACAGCGTCGATGAATCTTGAATAGCGATGTTCGGAACGCTGTTAGTCAATGGCTCAGTATCAAGGTTGCCAGCTTGCATACCAATCATCGTTTGAGAAGTCGGGATGTCTTCTGGCCGCTTTGGTATTGTTACCATGATCTGTTCCATAAAACACGCATCTCCTTTAATTGTCTCTCGACTGTTTTAGTGTAGCAGGGATGGAGTGTTTTATGGGTAGTGAACAAGTTAAGAAATGATTGTGAATATATTAATCCGGTTAAGCTTTCTTCGATGTATGGGATTGCTTGCATCAGGCTATTACCAGTCAGAATCTGTATAGAACGCGCTGGATATGTCCTCAACGTTGCTTCTGATGTGCGTGATTTCCGCCTCAGTCAGCTTTTTTCGCCAACTTTTTATATTGGCCTTACTATCACGCTTCGTCAGGACGTGTCCTTTTTGCGCCTCACTTGGGTTGGAGGGGTTCGAGTAGTCTTCTATCGTTTTTTTAACTTTTTCAGTGAAATCCAGGTTTAATCGCTTGAAGAGATAGGTATAGTGGTGCATAGGATCGGCGGAAATATCCTCGTGGCGCAAGAATATCCAGTCTTTATGAGCTTGCTGATATTTCAATATCATATGATGCATCATACGCCACAGCAAAATCGCCTGGTCGAGTATATCCTGCGGATGTCGCGCATATTTCTCGATATCATCGATGAATGGCTGTAGGTGCTCTTCTAATAGCAGAGGTTGCTGCACGAAGTTATTAAAATTATGCTCCCAATGGAGTCGTCTAAGACTACTGGCAAATGCCGCGGGATGCCGGATCATCACGATGACGTTCATATCAAAGCGCTGTGCCAACCAGTCGCAGGAAAAGATAGCGATCGGGTCTTTCATGAGGGGTGTCGCGTGGCGCAAGCGATTGAGCGTAAAGCTGTACCAATTTTTCCCCATTCTTGCCACATGTTTGGCTGATCTGATGGCTTCGATTTCAGCTACGGGATTGAAGCGGAAGGCAAGAGTACGTTGCAATGGCTCATAATACGGCTCCTCGTTTTCATTTGAGACGTACTTGAACCATTGAGGAAATTTTGCAGTACAGATGCCCGGTCGATGTAATGGGTTAAATGGCTCATGAATGTATCCGACCGCCGGGGAAGATGCGATCATTTTTCCAACCCAGGTAGTTCCTGAACGGTGTGAACCTGAGACAAGTATAGGCCTGGTCGCGCTCATAATTCGACACTCCTCAAAAAATCAGGTGCTCAACGGCTTAACACATGTAACATAGTACAAATTGCTTCAACTGTACATGTAGGGTTGGTAATGGATTGGTGTTGATATCTCACTCGCAGTTATGAAACGATAACCCGCTATGCCCACGCTCTGGTCGTGCATCCGTTGATTGTGCGCGTACCGAATCGATTGCCTGAACATCGGCTTCAAGTTATACCCATAAAATAGGATATACCTGGTAAGTAAAGAGTCCTAGCTACATATATCGATGTTACACACCATCCCCTGCATCGTCTCCCCTATTTGAGAGAATTCAGACAACTCATACCTTTATGGATTTGTCACGAAAGCCGATACTAACAGAGTAGACGGTAGCGTGTTCCGGTATTGCGCGTCCCGTATTGAGCCTGGGAACAGTTGGAAGAAGCGTGTGCTGGAACCTGGATTATATGTGCTGAAGCTGCTCAGGTTGCGGTTATGATACTTGGAGGTTTGATTTATGATGACGCGTTTTGCGTTGTCACGCGGACAACAGGAAGATAGAAAGAGACAAGGAGCGTTTCCTCAGTCAGAACGTCCATTGATCAGTATCTTCCTGATGTTATTTTGTGGACTGTGCTTATCACTCTTCTTGAGCGCTTGCACAGGCCTTTTCAGTGCTCCCGCGCAAGGTGGGGGTGGGACTGTAACACTCTCTTCTCCGACGCCGGTTGCTTCGTCGCCAACTCCCTCCACGGCGTTGCGCACGATTGTAAAAAATGTCAGCGGCAGTTGTCCCTCGTATGTGGCTGCGACAAATTGGGACAGCCTGCTTGGCACAAAGTCCGGCGTGGATAAAGTGCAGCTCGTCAGTTGTGGCAGCCTGGAGGGGTCCGGCAGCCTGGAAGCGGTAGTGGGCGTCGGGTATTATACGTTGGATGCCAGGCTGGATGTTTACGTGTTCGATCATCTCACCTCGACGCCTACCATCACGTTCAAAGTGCCGGGCTTGATCGACGGCGACGCCCAGATTAGCCCGACAGGTAGCCTGGTTACAGCGGAGATAGGGCTAAAGGGTATTCCCTCCAAGACTACGAACCTTTTCAAGGAATACCAGTGGAACGGCTCAGGCTTTGTTCAGGTGTTATTTCCTTACCTCTACCCGGATATGACGCTCTACCAGGCAGAACAGGATAACACGCTCGTTACCGGAGAAATTGCCGCGGGACAAAAGGCCGATTTATGGAAAACATCCGGCACAGAAGAGGCAGCGCACCTGGCGCTTTCTATCTTCCTCTGGTCCACTGTGACGCAGACCGTTCTCACGTATGACAAAGCGGCCGATACCATTATTGTTCAGATCAACAACACAGCTCCTGGTGGAGGCGGCTTTATCGCTACCCTGCATCACCTGGATGGCAATGCGAATAATATCCTGGAAATCGCGAGTGTCAGGCCTCTCGATTCCAACACGACTCTGACCAGCCCGGCGCCGGGTGCGCAACTAACGAGTCCTATCAGTGTCAGCGGCGTAGCACTGGCGGGCAGCCAGATTCTGGGGGAAGTCGCCGTGTTTGACGATACCTATATCCTCGCGGGCAATTCCGGGCCGATTGCCAGTTCAGGTTCCAGTTATGTGACCTTTACCAATTCAGTCAAATACAGCTTGAATGCATCTGGCCTGCAGGAGGGCGTTGTTGTGCTCATGACAACGGATCAGAATAACCCGGCTCTGACCAGCCAGATAGAGATGATCAAAGTTTTTCTTTCCGCTTGAGTGAATTGAGCCTGGTTGCGATTTCTTAACGGGGAAGGCCAAATCATAACGCGAACGCAACAATTTGTTTAGCAAGAGAATCGGCGTCTGCATGCTACACTACAATGCAAACTGACCGATTATGAAACAATGAGTTTATTGGCAATGTGAGCAGCATCGTAAGCTTTAAGCACGGAGTATGCTGGAACTGAGTATAGTTTTGGCATTGAGGAGGAATATACGTTGAAGCGATATTTACCCAGCGTTAAGCAGTATATCTGGATATTGCTCGTTTGTGTTGTCCTGTCGTCTGCTGCTGGTTTTGTCCTGGCGAAAAAGCAACCTCCCGTATACCAGGTATCCTCGACTATTCTTGTCCAGACGGGCGCGCCCGGCACCAGTATTACGACGCTGACCTCTACGTCTGACCCGACGCAGAGCCTGGCGGAGGCGAATACCTATGCATCGGAGATTCCTACCCGT
>DATLSI010000115.1:0-10425 GCA_035534255.1 Ktedonobacteraceae bacterium
GCGGGTAGCGCCATATCCGATAAATGCTGTATCGAGGAAGTTGAGTTGCTGTGCCAGGGCCTGTAATTTGGGTAGATTGGTGTCGTTTGTCCTGCTGTACGCTGCCCTGAACGACGGACTGCCCTTTATTAATGATGACGATATGCTGGCACAGCTCCTCGACCTGCTCCAACTGGTGAGTTGAGAAGATGATGGTCTTGCCACGGCGGTGCATCTCTAAAAAAGCCTCTTTATCCTGCTTCGATAAACCTTGCAGGCGCGCCAGGAACAGCAACTGTTCGTCGACTCGCATCTTGGGATAGAGTCCGCGCTCTTCCGGCAGGTAGCCCCAGCTGCGGCGTGGCACCTCGCGCACATCTTCGCCATTCCAGGTGATATGACCAGTATCTGGGCGCAGAATGTCCAGAATCATGCGCATGGTGGTCGTTTTACCCGCGCCGTTTGCGCCCAGGAAGCCGAAAATAGCTCCCTCTTGCACTTCCATAGACAGGTCTTTGATGACATGGATTTCAGCGAATGACTTATTGACGTGTTCTACTAGCAGTCCCATAAGAATGACTCCTCGCTTTGTTGCCGTTTTTATAAATCAGAACCTTTAGTGCAACTTTACCATGGACAGGCGTTTTGCGCTACAAATACTTGCCGAATGGTGAAATAATGAGGTCAGCAGGAGCAAATAGCGATGTGGGGTGGAGAGAGAGGGGGAACTTATCCCAGGGGCGACCGAGAGGGTCGTGTGACCAGGGCGACCGCGAGGGTCGCCCCTACCATATACGGCGTTGCTTCCCGCTTGTTGTATGATAGAGGCGATTGCAAGGATCGCTATGGGAACGTTACCTTTTAACTATATTTTTACGATATGGGAGATTTCAGATGAAACAAGCAGAAAATGCGCGGGAATTTATCGCGCTGCTGCGCGGGCTGCGCGCCGTGCGCCAGTTCCGCGCCGATGCGATAGCACAGGAGGTCATCGACGCCATTCTGGATGTGGTGCGCTGGTCGGGCAGCGCCAGCAATCGCCAGCATTGGGAGATTGTGGTGATTAAAAAGAGGGAGACGCTGCAGGCGCTGGCAAAGTGCGAGGGCTTCGCGGGCCACCTGGCGGGCGCGGCTGTGGGTATTGTGCTGGTGATGGCCGGTGATGCAGCTCTGGTTGACCAGGAGACCTATGACGAGGGACGCTTGAGCGAGCGCATCATGCTGGCTGCCGAGGCGTATGGTGTTGGTTCGTGCATTGGCTGGCTCAAAGGCAATGGAAGAACTGATGCGAAGGCGCTGCTCGGTATCCCACAGGAGCGCCTGGTGCGCACAGCGCTCTCGCTTGGCTATCCTGATGAAGAGGCGCGGCGCGCGCGTCCCAAAAACGCTAATGCTCGTAAGCCTCTGTCTGAGCTTGTGCATTTTGAGCGGTATTAGATTTTTCGCCGTCGCCGTAGAGAAAACAGTGTGTCCAGCGACCGTTGCCTGGCTCTGTGCGAGCGGGGAAACGCTGGCGGCAGATGTCCATGGCATGGGGGCAGCGCGGGTGGAAGCGACAGCCGGTAGGAGAGTGAATAAGGCTGGGAATCTCTCCTCGCGCGGGGATAGCGGCCACTTTCTCATTATCGCCAGGGTTGAGACGCGCCGGGTCGGGAGCGGCGGAGACCAGTAATTGGGTATAGGGGTGCATGGGTTTCTGGATCACTTCGTCGCTTGAGCCACCCTCGACCATCTGACCGGCGTACATGACCATGGTATCCTCGGCGAAGTAGCGCGCGCTGGCGATGTCGTGTGTGATGAAGAGCAGGGCCAGCCCATCTCCTTTCAAACGCAGCAGCAGGTTGAGGATATCCAGGCGGATAGATACATCGAGCATGGAAACGGGTTCATCGGCCAGCAGTACTTCGGGCTGCACGGCCAGCGCCCTGGCGCGGGTCGGCTATTTCATCGATGCCGAAGTTGCCATGCATGAGATTACCAAGATACTTGAAGTATTGCACCAGTAAGGAGTCGTGCGTAAATCGAGTGTGATGGATACCCAGATAGCGCAAACGTAGAATACCATGCGGCGGAGTATATGACGCACCTGGTTACTCCTTCTTCATATGGGGCGTTCGCCCTGAAAATCGACTGATGCAGATAACTACTATTGTACGCTTTTTTCTTGCCAGTGTGAACGCTTGCATCCCAACGAGCATCATTACCCCATTCGTTTGTCAGGTCATCTAGACCACTATACAGGATTGTTGTGAAAACTCGTGCATTCGGTTGGCAATCTTCAACGTGTTACGAGTGCGAGGCGGTCGCGCCATTCGTCTGTTGCGTAGGCAATCTGGCCGCGACAGAGCGTGGCCTGGAGAGTCATAGACGACCTGTCGAAAATGGCTAAATCGGCATCGTAGCCGACTTCTAAGCGCCCTTTGCGCTGCGAGACGCGCACGGCGTGAGCAGGGTTGAGCGTCAGCATGCCGACTGCCTGTTGAAGCGAGACATCCGTCATCAGCAATATGTTGCGCAGCGCCTGGTCCATGGTTAAGACGCTGCCTGTTATTGTGCCGTCGGCGAGATGAGCAGCGCCATGGATTACCTGAGCGGGTTGACCGGCGAAATCGAAGGTGGCGTCGGGCATACCGGCTCCCGCGAGCGCGTCGGTAATCACGATGGTGCGCTCCGGTCCCAGCAACTTGACCAGCGCGCTCATGGCTGCCGGGTGGACATGCACGCCGTCGGCGATCAATTCTCCACGCACCCAGTCGGACTGAGCGAGGGCGGCGAGTGGGCCTGGGGCGCGGTGGAGCAGCGGTCGCATGGCGTTGTAGCAGTGGGTAACGTGTGTGATGCCCAGTTCGATGGCCTCTTTCGCCTGCTCATAGTTCGCATCGGTATGGCCCATGCTGACGGTGACGCCCGCGTCCACGAGGCGGCGAATCATGGCCGACGCTCCCGGAAGTTCAGGTGCCAGGGTCAACAGGCGGAGATGTCCGGCTGTCAATGCCAGCAATTGTTCCGTTTCGGACACATCAGGCTCGCGCAGCCATGACTGCGGATGCGCCCCACGCCGGACGGCGCTGATGTATGGACCTTCGAGGTGGATGCCGAGAGGTTCCGCTCCCGTTACACCCGTTACACGCCCGTTGAGTACTTTTACGGCGGTAAGTAATTGCTGTTCTGGCATGGAGCCGGGAATGCCTACGACGGCGATAAGAAACGAGGTGACACCAGTTTCAGGCACCCAGCGCGCGTAGTTGCGTATCTCGTCGGCACGCGTGGTGTGGAGATTAAAACCACCTCCGCCGTGCGTATGCACATCGATGAAGCCAGGCATGACGATCATGTCCGTTGCGTCGATGACGATGTCCTGTAGGCCAGGGGAGTATACCTCATCTTCAACAGCCTCGATGCGCGCACCATCGATGAGTATGGCACCGCGCGCAATGTCGATTGTGGCATCTATGAGGCGAGCATCACATAACGTAAACCGCATTGATCCTCTTTACCTTCCTGCATGTATGATTTTGTAGGACAATCGCATCTAAAAAGGGGATGATAGAAGAGAAGTCAAGTGGAACTCTACATCGAACCGTTAACAGCATCTAGAGCAAGCAGACCTGCTCCTACAACCGCTGCATTATTGCCAAGCTGCGCGGTAACAATTTCCAGGCCAACGCAAGCAGAGCGAAGAATTCGCCGCATTGCAAGCGATTTAGCTGCTTTTGTGTAGGTCTCTGACGCATCGACGACCCCACCGCCAAGAATTACCATGCGTGGATTAAACAAATTCACAAGGTTGACGATACCAACACCCAACATCTTACCAGCGAACTCGAAGGCTTCTCGTGCCAATCTATCCCCTTTGTCTTCGGCTTGCTTGATGATTGGTAAAGAAATCAGGTCTCGATCTCCATGTGTCAAAGAAATAATGACACTCTCATGGCCAGCGTCTATTCTTTCTCGAACGTAGTTAACAATGCTGGGAGCAGCCGCATAGTACTCTAAGCATCCGACATTGCCGTTGTATTCTGGCCCATCAACATTAATGGTGATGTACCCGATCTCTCCTGCAGCATAGCCAGTGCCACGCCAGATCTTCCCATCCACGATGAGTCCACAACCAATGCCGGTGCCTATCGCAATGAGGGACATCGTACCAATTGAGGGCAAGCTCGTAGACTTGAACTCGCCCCAGGCCGCCGCATTGACATCATTTTCAACGTAGACAGGGAGGTCATAATAGCGTGATACAATAGACTTCCAATTTGTCCCATCATAGTCCCTTATTGTTGTGCTTTGAAGAATCACTCCCTGTTCACTATCTACAATACCCGTTGAAGCGATACCAATCGAAGAAATCTGATGTGCTATTTGAAACTGCTTGATTACTTCCAGAACAACTTTGATGAGTCCCTGTACATCCTGGCGATCGATGGGCAAAGTGCGCTGATGTAAAAGTCTTCCCGAGTCTATCACTAACCCGACCTTAATTGAACTTCCTCCGATGTCTATTCCTACCGCGCATGGGAGTGATTGGTTTGCCATCGGTTAGCCTGTCTCCTGTTCTGGAAAAGCCCAATTTACTGAATCAGCCACAATTGCACAGCCTGATCTATTTTGTCACATGCGTGTCTATTACAACAAGCCTGTTCGTTGAGTTAACTGCTGCTTTGCGAACACTGC
Organism: Ktedonobacteraceae bacterium; assembly: GCA_035534255.1. Lineage (GTDB taxonomy): Bacteria > Chloroflexota > Ktedonobacteria > Ktedonobacterales > Ktedonobacteraceae > CF-113. The sequence continues at coordinate 4,654 of DATLSI010000115.1, forward strand.
TGCGCCATAGGCCCCAGCAGTCGTGCCTAGTTCTCCACGGACAATTGAAGCCCTTTTCGCGCTATCAGGGAGCAGCCATTTTTTCGATGCGGCGATCGCGCGTTCGAAGTACAGGTCGATTTCATCGAAAACATCTCCTCCAAGAATGACCGCGTGCGGATTCAGAAAATTGATAATGTTGGCGATTCCTGCCCCAAATACTGTGGCAGATTCTTCGACGACTCGCATGGTTAAAGCGTCTTCGTGGTCAATCGCTTCTTCAATAATGGAAGCACTCAGATCTATGGGTTCCTGGGTGAGGTCTGTCAGATTAGCTAAGATAGTATACTCTCCTTGCTTGTGAAGTTTTTGGATGTTCTTGCTCATAGCGTTTCTCGAGGCATATGCTTCCAGACAACCTGTACTGCCACATAAACAGGGTATTCCATCGAATTCAATCGTCATATGGCCGAACTCACCGGCAAGGCATAACATAGTAAATTCGTCCACCTCGAGAAGCCAGAGCGCGACGGAGATCATATTCTCTTTCAATGGAGCCAACTATGACGATATCTCGATTGATGTATTGTGCCAGGCTAGAGCGCAATGAGTCTCGCAAGTCGAAGGATTCTGGAAATGTATCAGGAATTACTCCATCGTCCAGGCTGCCACGAAGCTTGATAATACGTACACCACGTGGGGCAGTTTGGAGGGATTCGGCGATGCGCTCATCTTTGTCCCGATCGATTACCAGCATCTCATAATTAGTGGGGCGCAATCCGCAATCAAAGAGCGCATTATCTAAGAATGAGTCAAGGTTTGTTGTCAGAACGGTAGAGAAATATCCTGCCTTGAGTAGTCTTGCCAGAGCATGATAGCCCCCAGGATTACCTGGGCTACTCAAGTGTTTTATCAAGGCAGCTTTGCGGTCAGTCAGCCCCATGCGCCCCATCCATTCGCAAAAACCGCTCCAATCTCTTTTGCCACTGATAGCAAAGAGAACCTGGGGATTTAAGGAGATCATAGAAGTTAACAGGAGGTCGTAGGGATTAACAAGTTCTTTACGTAACTTCAGAATTTCTGCGAGATCCTTGAGTGTTATAGGAAGCTCCATACAACCTTCCTCCAGCATTTTTATCTACATCTACAACCTGATGTTTTTGCGCAGATATACTGAATTCGATGAGATGACTGTGTATTCGAGATTAACGTGTATTATAGTATAGCATACTTTGCGAGTCTCACAAGCGGGATATGTGACTACCCAGAGCTTTTTTGGTTTACCCGTTCTACCGCAAAAGCTTGTCACACAGTAACTGCAAGGCGTCCAATGGATGGGGACAAAAATGCCGCATCTGAGTAGCCACATTGGGAACGTGGAGCCAATCCACACAATGCCATTCACCGTGGTGAACTCTATGATAAGTGCGCGACAACACTTATAGATTCCTGGTTAAAAGCTACGGGGCGAAAAATCCAGTTGTAAACTGTTAACCTGATGAGGCGACAGATTTCGGATAGTTATGGCATAATGATATCATGTTATTCCCAGGGCGATCGTAAGGGTTTCTACCCCACATCCGCCCCTCACCCATACCCGATGAGGAGTATTTGCATGTACGCTTTACCCCGCCTGAACCGTCTGCTGGCGCAGGATGGCAGGTGTTTTGATGTCGCGATCGATCACGGTTTTTTTAACGAACGGTCATTTCTGAACAATATAGAGGATATGCCGCGTGTCGTCCAGACCATCGTTGAGGCTCAACCTGATGCTGTGCAGTTGAGTCCTGGCCTCGCGCCGCTGCTGCAAAGCATGCCTGGTAAGGCGAAACCATCGCTGGTGCTGCGCACCGACGCGGCCAACGTGTATGGCAAAGAACTGCCGCGTTACCTCTTTAGCCGGTTGGTTGAAAACGCCGTGGAGCAGGCGCTCGCGCTCGACGCGGCCTGTGTGGTGGTGAACCTGTTGCTGCTGCCTGAACAGCCGGAACTTTACGCGCAGTGCGTCGAGAACGTTTGCCGCTTGAAAGCGCAGTGCGCGCGCTATGGTATGCCGTTGATGGTTGAGCCGCTGGTGATGCAGGTCAACTCCACAGCCGGTGGGTATATGGTGGATGGCGACATCGACAAGATACTGCCACTGGTGCGCCAGGCGGCCGAGTTGGGCGCGGATGTCATCAAGGCTGATCCGTGCGATGACGCGCGAGCGTATCACCGCGTGATCGAGGTGGCGTCGGGTTGCCCGGTGCTGGTGCGCGGCGGCGGCAGGACTTCCGACGATGAGATCGTCAATCGCACCTACGAGTTGATGCGACAGGGGGTGGCAGGCATCGTCTATGGTCGCAACGTGATCCAGCACGAACGCCCGGCTGCCATGGTACGCGCTTTGATGGCGTTGATACACGATGCAGCCACGCCTCAACAGGCGATGGCGATATTGCGTTCGTGACAGGATAAGCGCTCAGATGGGCAAGTGTTTTAGAAAGCAATCGGCGATGTTGATGAAAATTTGTGCAAGAGAGTAACTACTATGCAGAAGCGTGTGATTAACTTTGGCATTATTGGCTGTGGTTTGATGGGGCGCGAGTTCGGCAGCGCGGTGGCGCGCTGGTGCCACCTGCTTGATCTGGATTTCGTGCCGCGCGTGGTGGGCGTGTGTGATAGCAACCCTGCTATGCTGGACTGGTTTACGGACAACTTTGAGAGTATTCAGATCGCCACATCGGACTATCATGAATTGCTGAACTCCGGCGCGATTGATGCCATTTATTGCGCGGTGCCGCATAATCTGCACGAGCGGCTGTACGTGGACATTATTCAAGCTGGAAAACACCTGCTCGGCGAGAAGCCATTTGGTATCGACCTGGCAGCCAATGAGCGCATTCTGGCCGCGACGCTGGCCCATCCAGAGGTGCTGGTGCGCTGCTCCTCGGAATTTCCATTCTATGCGGGGGCGCAACAATTGCTGCGTTTTATAAACGAGGAACGCTTCGGCAAGATCATTGAGGTGCGCGCGGGTTTTCTGCATAGCAGCGATCTTGATCCCAACAAGCCAATCAACTGGAAGCGGCGCGTGGCGATCAATGGCGAGTATGGCTGCATGGGCGATCTGGGGATGCACGTGTTCCATATCCCGCTGCGAGCAGGCTGGATTCCACGCAACGTGCGCGCGCTGCTCTCGAATATCGTGACCGAACGGCCTGGCCCCGGCGGAGTCATGGAGGCCTGCGAAACGTGGGATAACGCGCTGCTGGCATGCGAGGTGCAGGGTGATGCGCAGCACTTCCCTATGCTGCTGGAGACGAAACGCATCGCGCCGGGGGAGATGAACACCTGGTACCTGCGCGTAATCGGCACGGACTTCTCGGCGGAATTTAGCACCAAGTTTCCCAAAACGCTGCGCACTATGCCTTATACTGCGGGTGGCGCGCAGGCGTGGCATGTGCAGGACCTTGGCTCCGAGTCGGCTTATACTACGATTACCGGAGGCATTTTTGAAACTGGCCTGTCGGACTCGATTTTGCAGATGTGGGCAGCGTTTTGTGATGAACTCGCGCATCCCAATGCTATGCGGCAGCCCTTTTATTGCGCGACGCCGCAGGAAACGGCGCAGAGCCATCGAATCATGACCGCGGCGCTGCTCTCCAATCGGGAAGGGCAGGTTGTACAACTCGAAGGTTAAGCATGGCTAAATCAAAGAAGCGAGCTGACAAGCCGCGTGAAGTAGTCGTGGCCGGGCATATCTGCCTGGATGTCTTCCCGACGCTGGCGGGGGGCGCGCTGAGTTTCAGGCCGGGGCAACTGGTTGAAGCCGGGCCGGTGGTCTTCGCGACCGGAGGACCGGTTTCAAATACTGGTCTCGCGCTGCACAAGCTGGGTATAGTCACGCGCTTAATGGGCAAGGTTGGCGACGATCTTTTTGGGCAGGCTATCCTGCAATTCATTGCCGAGTGTGGGGCAGAACTGGCCGGTGGGATGATAATCGCGCCCGGTGAGGCCAGTTCCTATTCGATCATCCTCAGCCCGCCCGATGCTGACCGCATGTTCATTCACGCTCCCGGCTGTAACGCGACGTTTGGGGCTGACGACGTGCGCTACGATACGCTGGAGTTGGCGCGGCTCTTCCACTTTGGCTACCCGCCTCTGATGGAGCGCATGTACGCGCATAATGGCGCTGAACTGGCGGTTATGTTCCGGCGTGTCAAAGCGATGGGCCTGACTACCTCGCTCGATCTCTCGATGCCCGATCCCAACAGCGCCGCCGGTCGCGCCGACTGGCATGCTATTCTCGCGGCAACGCTGCCGTATGTTGATGTGTTTCTGCCCAGCGCCGAAGAAATTTTGTTGATGCTGTATCGCCCGTTGTACGATCGTTTTGCGGCCATGCCGGGCAGTTCCAGACCGCTTGAACACATCACGCCGCAGATTATCTCCGAGATGGGTCAGAAGTTGCTTGATATGGGAGCGAAAATTGTCGCGCTCAAGCTTGGAGAACGAGGCTTGTACCTGCGCACAGCCGGTGAGAGCAAGCTCGCGCAGATGGGCCGAGGCCAGGTTCAAGAAATAGCTGAATGGTCGGATCGTGAATTGTGGGCACCATGCTTCACGGCGCGAGTAGTCGGCACAACGGGCGCGGGTGACGCCACCATCGCCGGCTTTCTGGCGGGCATGCTGTGGGGAATGTCACCGGAAATGTCACTTGAACAGGGCTGCGCCCAGGGAGCATGCAGCGTAGAAGCGGTCGATGCGCTCAGTGGATTGCGTACCGCGTCTGAAATAGCTGTACGTATAGCGAAAGGGTGGACGCGCCTGCCGCTCGCCCCCGATATCGCTCAGGCTGGTTGGAAGTGGAATACGGAAGACGAAGTGTGGGTCGGGCCAATGGATCTACGTAATCAATTGTAGGTTGCTTGATAGTGCCTGGGCGGTAAGCTCCCGTGACACTTTGCTCACAACAGTCCCATTGCGGTTGATGAAAATGGTATCAGGCAAAGATGTTATACCGTATTTGCTGGCAACCGATCCATTCGCATCCAGCACAGCCGGGTAGGTGATGTCGTACAACTTTAAAAAGCCAGTAGCAGCGCTGTTTGCTTCCTGAAAGTCAATTCCCACGAAAATAACATCTTTTCCCTGCGCTTGCATCCGCTTCCAGGTACTTTCTAGCAGCGGCTCTTCCTCCGTACATGGCGCGCACCACGAAGCCCAAAAATTCAAGACGACCGGCTTGCCTTGCAAATCCGCGAGCGAGAGCGTGCTCTTTCCGGTAGCGGGGCGCAGCATTGCCAGCGAAAAATTCGGCGCGGGATGACCGACAAAGGGGTCCGAAACAGGCTTTGGGGCAGGTGTCAGCAATTGGGTCAAGAGTAACGCAAGTAATGCCACATTTAGCAGGCTCACCACACAAAATATGAGAATTCTGCGCCTGCGTTTATGCTTATCTTTACTGACAAACCCTGGAACTGGTGCATTTTCAGCGACTTCAGACATGTGGCAGTCCATTTCTAAGTTGAGTACACCTTTGAGCCGCACGGGCGTAATATAGAGTAATTATTATGCGGATGCCTGATAGTGTCAAGTGCCACTTTAGTGGGGAGTGAGCCTCAAGTTTTTGCATCGAGCGTGCGTTGACCAGGGCGACCGCAAGGGTCGCCCCTACCCTGCTACGAAGTGGCATGCCTATTCCGTCCAGGGTAGGGGCGACCCTTGCGGTCTGGTCAACTGTATGATTGAGGCATCCCGCGGCTGCGATTGAAATGATTACAGCCAGCATTCCCCCGTCTGGGTTGCCCC
>DATLSI010000116.1:0-2563 GCA_035534255.1 Ktedonobacteraceae bacterium
GCAGTCGGAGTAGGTGCCAGCGTAGGCGAGGGCTGAGGAGAGAGAGCAACGCCCGGCGGGGGAGTCGGATAGTTCTCAGGCGTATTTGGGGTATACCATACCGGCCTGATGACGAGAAAGCAGACTACAATTGCCGCGAGGCTCAGGAGTATGAGCGTGAACAGGAAGCGCGATAGGTTGTTGCCAGGAACCTTTTGCTGATGCTCTTTATGCTCAGGTGGATAGGTATGCACAGTCAAAGCAGCCTTTCGTCTCGTGGAAAGAGACCAGCAAGCCATCATTGTCTTTCGATCTCTCTTCATCGGCCTGTTTCGCGTTAGAGAGAGTGACAAGACATTTATTCTTTTCAATATAAGTATATACTCTCAACCTCACCGATTCGTCACAGCCACTGCTCCTCACCTTCCAGGTTCATCACAGGTGACAGGGTCTCAGTTTTTCCCGGAACTTTCGAGGAACTTGTTCGTATTAGCAATCCATGATAGTATAATGGCAACAATACATCAGGACAGAAAATGAGGGCGAACAATGGCAGATTACGAGGGACGCTATCTGCACCAGCAATTCGGCAATTACCGACTTGTCAAACTGTTAGGCTATGGTGGCTTTGCCGAAGTCTATCTGGGCGAGCATATCCACATGGGAACGCAGACCGCCGTCAAAGTGCTGACCGCGAAATTGACGCCGGAAGAGATCGAACATTTCCGCAATGAAGCTCGTACCATCTTCTGCCTCGAACACCCCAACATCGTGCGCGTCCTTGACTACGGCCTCAACGGCAATATCCCCTACATCGTCATGAACTACGCCGCCAACGGCTCCCTGCGCAAACGCCACCCGCGCGGCACTCGCGTTCCGCTGCCTACTGTGATCGAATACGTCAAACAGATCGCCGCCGCGCTGCAATATGCACATGATGAAGGACTCGTTCATCGCGACATCAAGCCCGACAACATGTTGATCGGCAAGCGCAATGATATCCTGCTCAGCGACTTCGGCATCGTCACCGTCTCCTCAAGCGTCAACTCGGAGCAATCTCAGGCTCAAACAGGAACCTGGACCTACATGGCCCCTGAGCAAATCATGAAACACCCCGTTCGTGCCAGCGATCAATATGCTCTGGGCATCACCGTTTACGAATGGCTTTGCGGCAAGCCGCCGTTTGAAGGCGACTGGTATAACCTGTATCACCAGCAATTGAACGTCAAGCCACAACCTTTGCGCGATCACGCACCTGAAATTCCGCTTGCCGTCGAGCAGATGGTAATGAAGGCGCTGGCAAAGGAGCCGGAGAAGCGATTTAAGAGTGTGAAGGAATTTGTAGAAAACCTGGAAAAAGCGATCGAGAGTACAAGCATTTTTCTTAGTCGTTCCTTAGCTACTTACTGCCATTTCTGCGGCTCGCCTCTGCAAGGATCGTACCTGATCTACGACAACGGGCTGGTCATTTGCCAACGCTGTGAAGCGAGCGTGCCGCGCTGTAGTCAATGCCGCATACCGTCGCGGCAGCTTTCGTCAGTGCGCGGTCTCCAGGTTTGCCCGGCCTGCCTGAAACGGGCGCTTATCTGCCAGAGTTGCCATATCCCGATCATCGGCAAATATTACAAGGTTGGGGACTCGCCCCTGACCTACTGTGAGACGTGTATAAACACGCGCCCGCGCTGTGACCTCTGCCGCGCGCCGCTGGACGAGCAGGGCCGCGTCTACACCGGCGAGGATGGGCCGACCATTCGCTGCGGCAACTGCCTGCGCGCGGCGGTAAAAAGTGAGACCGAAGCCGCGCAGCTTTATCAGGAGACGCGCGACCTGCTCAGGCGCGAGCCTGGGCTGACCATCGTACTGTTGCCCGCGCTCCACATCGTCGAGCGCGCGGCACTGTTGACTTTGAACAAAGAGGCAGGCGAATTAGCGGGAACGGTCGCGCCCATCGGGCCGGAACACCAGCACCTGCTGGGCTACTTCAAGCGTGTCAACGAACGGTGCGATATCTTTATCGAGCGCCTGCTGCCCGTCATGCTCTTCCGCTCCAGTGCTGCATATGAGTTGGCAATGGCCTGGCTGTCGGAGAACGCGCCTCCCAACCAACATCCCTTGATCATCTGCGGCTTCGCCAAATGGGTGGCTTATCGTACCTTGCTTGCCCTCGGCGAGCAGCAAGAAGCCGCCCGCCTGACCCGCCGCGACGATATATTTGGTCAAGGTCTTCGCTACTTCATTAGCCTGGAGCAGCAAGGTGGACTCAAGGCAGTGATGCAGCGCGCGAGGAGTACTCCAAATGAATTACTCTTCACTGGATAAAATTGAGTATTTGCAGTGTAGAGATGCATTCAGCAACAAAACGCGGTAGGACGGAGTGCTGTAATAGAGCGGTACAGATCTTACAAGCCATCTAGCTCACATCCACTCCTCCCACTGCCGAAGTACGCTCGTCACCTCATCGCCATCAGACTCAGTAGCATACAGCGAAAAATCGCGAATAACACGCGCCGTTTGTTCGGCGCTTTCTGTATTGTTGGATTGATCTGCGTTTTCCCAGAGAGCAGGTTTGTACAATGGTGTCTCT
>DATLSI010000117.1:0-16424 GCA_035534255.1 Ktedonobacteraceae bacterium
TGGTCGAGGAGATTGTCGCGCGAGCGATAGAGGGGAAGACAAGACATTGAGCGAAACGACGGTACGCGACTATCTGGGCAAGGTTGAGAGGGACTTCAAACGGGGCATCGCCACCGAACATAGCTATAGAGGAGCGCTCAAAGACCTGCTAGAAACACTCACAGGCAATGTTTCCGCGACCAATGAACCCAAACGTATTCAGTGCGGCGCGCCGGATTATGTAATTGAGCGCAGCAGGGGAACAAACACCTTCACGGTTGGCTATGTCGAGGCCAAAGATGCCGGCATGAGCCTGGAAGAGATTGAGCGTGACAGCAAGCTCAATGAACCGAAGACGCGCGAAGGGAAGCAGTTGAAACGCTACCTGCACGCCCTCGATAACCTCGTCTTCACGAACTACCTGGAGTTTCGCTGGTACCTGCATGGCGAGAAACGCGCAGCGGCCATCCTCGCGATGCCCCAATTGGATAAGCGCCTGCCATTCGACAGGGAGAAGGCGCAAGAGGTGGCGCGCTTACTGCAAAACTTCCTCGAACACAGCGCGGAGCCTATTCGCAATCCGCCGGAACTGGCGAAGCGCATGGCACGCGTGGCGCACATGATTCGCGATATCATCGTCGAGGCTTTCGAGCAGAAGGCCGCCTCAAGCGTGCTCAAGGACCTGTACAGCGCATTCAAAGAAGTGCTGCTGCCGGAATTGACGGGGCCGGAGTTTGCCGATATGTTCGCGCAAACGCTGGCCTACGGACTTTTTGCCGCCCGCTATAATCACAAGGGCGCGAAACCGTTCAATCGCTACGACGCGGCCAAAGAGATACCGCGCACCAACCCCTTTTTACGGCGGCTCTTTGGCACTATTGCCGGACCCGACCTTGACGATGAACCCTTTGCCGGCTTCGTGGATGACCTGGCGCAACTGCTGGCGGTCACGGACATGGAGGCGGTGCTGGCCGATTTTGGCAAACATACGCGCCAGGAAGACCCGATTGTGCATTTCTACGAAACGTTCCTGGCGCAGTACGACCCCAAAATGAGAGAACTGCGCGGGGTCTATTACACGCCTGAGCCGGTAGTCTCCTATATCGTGCGCTCGGTGGATGCCCTGCTGCGCACGCATTTCGATTGTCCCGAAGGGCTGGGCGACGACTCCACCGTTGCCTATACCTACATAGACGACCAGGGCGAAAAGCGCACAGCTACTTCACCGCGCGTGCTGCTGCTCGACCCGGCCTGCGGCACCGGCACCTTTCTGTATTATGTGATCGAGCATATTCGCGAAAGTTACCGCCAGACGGGCAGCTCCGGTATGTGGTCGGGCTATGTGCGCGAGCAACTTTTGCCGCGCCTCTTCGGTTTCGAGCTATTGATGGCACCCTACGCCATGGCACATCTCAAACTCGGCATGCAACTGGCCGCTGTAGACCTGCCGCCAGCCGAACGCGCCACCTGGGCCTACGACTTCCAGAGCGATGAACGCCTGGGACTCTACTTGACTAACACGTTAGAGGAAGCTCTAAAGCGATCGCAGATCATGTTTGGGCGCTACATCTCTGATGAAGCCAATGAAGCGGCGAGGGTTAAGCAGGGGTATCCGGTGATGGTGGTACTGGGCAATCCACCCTACTCCGGGCATTCTGCCAATAAAGGGAAATGGATCAGCGACTTGCTGCATGGCAAAGATAATTCAGGCAAAAAGGTTGCCAACTACTTTGAAGTGGATGGGCAATCCCTACATGAGCGCAACCCCAAATGGCTCAATGATGACTATGTAAAGTTCATCCGTTTCGCGCAAGGGCGCATTGAGCAGACGGGTTATGGTATCCTGGCATTCATTACTAATCATGGCTACTTAGATAATCCAACTTTCCGAGGAATGCGCCAAAGTTTAATGCAGAGCTTCGATGATATTTATATGCTGAACCTGCATGGCAATAGCAAGAAGCAAGAAAAAGCTCCTGACGGCACAAAAGATGAGAATGTCTTTGATATCCAGCAGGGCGTAGCTATCGGTATTTTCGTCAAGCGGCAACAACATACAACAGCTTCTCAGTTAGCAAACCTGTACCATGCTGACCTGTGGGGAGCACGCGAAGAGTATGAAAAAGTGGGTCATGCTCGAAAGCTCGTAAGTGGAAAGTATCACTGGTTAGCTGAAAACGATATCACCACAACTCAATGGACAACGCTTACTCCTGAATCCCCCTATTATATGTTTGTACCACAGCAAACCAATCTAAAAGCCGAGTATGAGCAGGGGGAGAAGGTAACTGAAATGATGCCGGTCAACGTGCTAGGCTTTCAAACACACCGAGATCATTTTGCGATCGATTTTGACAAGAATGACTTGAGCCGACGTATTAGCGAAATGCGAGATAAGCATATTTCCGATCAAGCATATGCGGAGAAATACAATCTCACCGATAATCGAGACTGGAAGTTAGCTAAAGCGCGGCAAGTGCTTAGCGCCGATGCATTATGGCAAGAACGCTTCAAATCTTGTCTTTATCGCCCATTTGATTGGCGTTTCTGTTATTTTAGTGAAGTCATGATGGACTATCCGCGTGTTGAATTACGACAACATATGCTTAAACCTAATCTGAGCTTAAATGTAACAAGGCAAACGAAAGCAGATCAGTGGAGACACGCGCTGGTGGCAAATACGCCAACACCAGCAATTTACGCAGAGATTAAGGACGGCTCAAATGTATTCCCCCTATACCTCTATCCCAATGGAGCAGAACTACCAGGATTGGATGAAGAACCAGGTGTCTCGCCTACAGGTCGCCGTCCCAACTTTTCCTCTGCTTTCATCGCCACTATTACAAGCAAATTGGCAATGCGCTTCACATCAGACGGCCAGGGTGATCTACACACAACAATCGGGCCGGAAGATATCTTCCACTACATGTACGCCGTCTTCCACTCGCCAGCTTATCGCGAACGGTATGCCGAATTTCTCAAGATCGATTTCCCGCGCCTGCCGCTTACCTCGAATGTTGATCTGTTCAGAGCGTTGTGCGGGCTGGGCGAGCGGCTGGTCGGGCTGCATTTGATGGAGAAGTATGGGCAGGCTATGCCGAACTTTCCTGAAAAAGGGAATGATACCGTTGAGAAAGTTGAATACACATCATCTGCTGATAGGCCAGGGTCAGGGCGCGTATGGATCAACAAGACGCAGTATTTCGATGGGATTGCGCCGCAGGTGTGGGAGTTCCATGTTGGCGGCTACCAGGTGTGCCACAAGTGGTTGAAGGATCGCAAGGGGCGCGCTTTAACGTACGGTGATCTCAAGCACTACCAGCGAGTGGTGGCGGCGCTGGCCGAGACGATCACGTTGATGGAACAGGTTGACGCGTCGATTGATGAATGTGGTGGGTGGCCAATTGAGTGAGCGGCGGGGAATGTACATATACAACTCCCATCCATACTGAGATGACTTACGATGTCAAGAATGCGACACTTCTGCACGGGCTACCAAAAGAGCGGAACCCTGATCAACCTTCTCATACTTCGTCGGTTCTGACACTCCCCTTTTGTAGAGGATAAAACTTAGGTAGTCAGCATCTCCCGTTCTCAATGCTTCATATGTTTTTGTGCCTTGTATTCCCGCAAATTGTTGAATGTGTTTCCTCATTATTCCTGGCACTTTTTGATGAATGAGTTCCAGTTTACGTTTATTGTCACAATCTAAAGCCTTCAGCACATTGGAAGTGATACTCTCTTCCTTGAGCACTTCTAAATCAGAGCTTATGAACTGCTTGCGTAGTACATCAATTTTATCCTTGCTGCGAAAGTCAGTGAAGAGGAAGTAGCCGTTTGGACGAAGGACTCTGAACACCTCACGAAGGAAGCGTTCCATGGAACCGTAGAACTGAGAGGACTCCACATTCACAATGACATCAAAGGTATTATCGTCAAACGGAAGGGACTCTGCATCTCCCTGCAAAAAGGAGAGTCCTTCAACGCAATGATACTTGTTACAGAACGCAATAGCATTTTCAGAAATATCCACACCGGTCATGGACCTGGGGTGAAGATAGCGCGTGATGTAAGATGCTCCTCCTCCGCGTCCGCACCCTACCTCCAGAACATCCAGCCCTTTCAACTCAATAGCGCCAGCAATAAGGTGATAAAGTTGTATACAATAACGATTTACCTCATCTCCATCGCTCAATGCTAGCTCTATCGCATCGGGGTTGAGGTCGCTATAGCCAAAGTTCATGAAGGTCATGAGTGCTTCTTTATCCAATACTGTCAGGTATTGATACCACATTCTCACAATCAATCGTTTCAAGCTCGGAGAGATCCAATCAGCGACATCAATAATTCTCGTTAACATATTTCTCCTTCATGACAAACCTTCTCACCCTAATCTAGAGGGTCATTTAAATGCATCGTACCTCTATTTTAGGTTATCTGACTCACTAATTGAACCCAAAGTGCCCTTATAATATCACAATCACAACTCATTTTTAGAATAGCTACAAATAAACAACTCTCTATTATGAGGGGTCTGCATCATTCCAGGTGAAAAAGGACGCACATTTGTAGGGACGCGATCAATCGCGTCCGCGTGGGCGCGTGTCGGCGTGAGCAGACGCGATCAATCGCGTCCGCGTGGGCGCGTGTCGGCGTGAGCGGACGCGATCAATCGCGTCCCTACAATCTACCGTATCTTTCACCCTGAAGGATATAGACCCCCTGCCTGGTGAATAGTAACAATCAAAAACGGTAAAAACGGTAATGAAGGGGTGGGGATGCGGGGGCCTCGTGCTTGTCCGGGGCGGGGTGGCGATTCCGGCGGGATTCCTGGTACCCCATTGGATCATCACACACCGACGAGGACAAGCACGAGGCCCCCACATCCGCCCTACTCCGCCCATTGTCCCTACAAGGACGCCGGGGACGCTCGCGTCCCGACGGGCGCGGTTGCATCAGAAATAATTCGATGTGATGCCGCCGTCCACGACGAGCCACGCGCCAGTGGTCCAGGATGATTCGTCGGAGGCGAGATACAAAGCCATGTAAATGATATCGTTGATCGCACCGAAGCGGCCCAGCGGGATGCGGTTGAGGCGCAGGTTGCGCGCGTCTTCGCTCGTCCACAGCACGCGCAGCATTGGTGTCTCAATCGGCCCCGGACAGATAGCGTTGCAGCGGATGCCGTGAGGGCCATACTGGATGGCGAACGATTTGGTGAGCGAGAGCATACCGCCCTTTGACGCTGTGTAGGCGTCCTGCGGTACGGTGCAGCCTACCAGGCCCACGAACGAGGCCACGTTGATAATGGACCCTTTGCCCTGCTTTATCATGTGCGGAACAACGTACTTGGTGCAGAAGAATGTGCTCTTGAGATTGACATCCATAACCCTGTCCCAGCTTGCCTCGCTCAGATCGGTGACGCCGCCATCATCGGCGGGCATGATACCCGCGTTGTTATACAACACGTCGATGCGGCCGAAGGCGTCGATGCCGCGGGCGACCAGGTGCTGCACATCTTCTTCGTTGGCAACATCGGCTTTGACGAAGATGGCTTTCCCGCCCGCGTCACGGATACCCTGGACGGTCTCTTCGCCCGCGTCGGAGACGATATCGGTCACGATGACGCTGGCTCCCTCGCGCGCGAATAACTCGGCGGCAGCTTTTCCCATGCCTCCGGCAGAGCCGGTGATGAGAGCAACTTTGTCCTCTAATCTCATAGGTTCCACTTCTCCTTAGTGTGTTCTCACAAGGTCCAGATACCAGAATGGCTGGCGCTTGCGCAGCAGGGGTTTACTGCGCACCACATTACCAGGAATAGTTTCACGCACATCGTAAGCCAGCTCTCCTGTCAGCGAGCCTGCGAGTTCGCCCGGCGCGTAACGCATGGGCGAGGTCAGGCGACGCCCGGTGCGCTGCTCGCGCGTGTCGATGGTCATCATGGCGAGGGTTGGCAGGGTGGGATAGCCCATATCTCGCATATCAGGCTCATCTTCCGCGATCACTTCTGACCAGGGGTAGACGAAACTGGCAGGTGAGAAAATGCCGCTGTAGCCGTTGGCGCGCAGTCCATCAGCCGCGCCGTGCCAGTTCGCCAGCGCCAGGTAGACGTTATGTTCGGTCGCTCGCAAGCGCCAGATGAGGGAGTGCGTCGCGTCATATTCCGCGGGGGCAACTGTTATAGCGTACTTGATGCTGGATGGCGCGAGACCAATGGGGTCGGGGAAGTTGAGGTACGCGGGCGCGCACACCAGGTCAGCGCCTTTACCCGCCAGCACGCGCAGCGTTTCAGGGAAGAGAATGTCGTAGCCGGTTGCCAGCCCGATGCGGCCCGCGGGAGTGTCGAAGATCGGCAAGCCCAGGTTGCCAGGACTGGCCCAGAGGCGATCGCTCGCGGTCAGATGCAACTTGCGGTACTTGCCATAGATGCCTTCAGGGTCAATGAGCAGGATCGTATTGTAGAACGTAGGGACGCGATGAATCGGGACGCGATGAATCGCGTCCCTACCATCATATATTTCATTGCTATTTTCAAAAGCACGTTCAGCTACGCCCAGCACGAGCGAGATCTGAAATTCGGTTGCCAGCGCCACCAGCGCGTCCGTCTCCGCTCCTGGAATCTCGATAGCGCCAGACTGCATAGCGGCGACTGTGGTGACTGCGGCGGTTGATTGCCGATCGCCGGGCAAAGGGCCGGGCAGCATCAGTTCGGGCAAGACCAGCACATCAGGGCGGGCAGAGTCATGGTCGCGCAGGGTGCTTCTTAACACTCCCAGCAGTATTTCCAGGGGCGATGCGTACGCCTGCCCCGGCTGCCGGAATGTCGAGAGGTCGGTTTGCATAATGCCGACGCCGGAGAGTTGTCCCGGCGGCAGTTCTCCCAGCGCGTACAGTCCATGATACTTGAGAGGTTCCCAGAGGTAGGTGTTATTGACAAGGGTGAGGTATTCAGCCGGGCAGCGGTCTGCTATGCGATCACCCACCGCTTCGCGGTGAGCGGTGCCATTGTCGTCCATGACGAGAGGCCCCCAGCGTTTATCGCGGCTGCGGCGCAGGTCAACTTCGCCATAGACGATGCCCTCGCCAGTATCCAGGTAGGCTTGAATCGCGCCGTCTGGATCGAGCACGCAGCTCCCGCCGCTGAACTGCACGCCGCGTTCAAGACCATAGCGATCGGCGGCGATGAAGTACGCGCCATTCTCAAAGGCACGCGCTATCCAGCGATTGCTGGGACAATTTTCTTCCAGCCAGTTGGTTGGGAAAAGCAACACGTCCGCGCCGCTCAGAACGGGAATGCGCGCGGACTCGAAAAACTCGGCGTCCATACAGATTAGCCCGGCCAGTCGTCCCAACGGCGTATCCCAGACAGGAAAGCCCAGGTCGCCGTCACGCGCCCAGCGCGGCTCGGAGATATACGAATGCACTTTGCGATAGACGCCGACGAGGCCGGACGGGCCGATTAAGGCCATGCTGTTGTAGTAGACGTTGGTAGCAGGATCGACTTCCGGCAGACTGGTGGCGATGTAGCAATCATAGCGCGCCGCTAGCTGCTGGAATCGATCGGTAGTCGGGCCAGGCAGAGGCTCAACATGGGGCGCGATCTCTTCACGCGAAAGCCAGCAATAGCCGCTAGTTGCCAGTTCTGGATGAACGATCAGGCGCGCGCCATGCTGCGCGGCCTCTTCCGTCAGGCGAAGCAGATTGGAGATGTTGTTTTCTTTTTCGCCCAACAGAGGATCGAACTGAATAGCCGCGACTTTGTATTGTGTAAGAGGAGATTCAGACACGCTCATGGTTACTTCCCCTCATAAGTGCGATTGGTTGAATACTGTATCAGCTTGAGGATGAGATAACCATACCATTTGTCATTTATAGCGTCAATGGGCAAAGTAACGGTAATAGTGTAGTGTGAATGGCTAAAGTAGCTATCGATGCCTGCCTGATGAATTACTCCTCGTTTGCAATGAAGTCGCGCAACATACGCGCCGACTCTTCGTCCATATGGTAGGATTCGGCATCGGCGGGGAACGCGCCTGATTGGATATCGACGAAGAATTGTTGCAGGGCAGAGGTGGCTGTATCGGCCAGGTGGGCGTACTGGCGCACGAACCTGGCAAGGTGATCGTTGTGCATGCCCAGCACGTCGTGAAAGACAAGCACCTGCCCGTCGCAGTGCTGGCCCGCGCCGATGCCGATGGTGGGAACAGAGATTTCGTGAGTGACGATCTGCGCCAGCACATCGGGCACGCCTTCC
This sequence comes from Ktedonobacteraceae bacterium, assembly GCA_035534255.1. GTDB lineage: Bacteria > Chloroflexota > Ktedonobacteria > Ktedonobacterales > Ktedonobacteraceae > CF-113. Next base: position 8,234 of record DATLSI010000117.1, read on the forward strand.
AGCACCATTGAGAAAACTCCGGCATCCGCCAGCGCGCGCGCGTCTTCCACCAGTTCGCGTGCTGCTTCAAAACGCTTGCCTTGCACGCGATAGCCGCCCATGGTATGGATGGATTGCGGGGTCAGGCCGAGATGACCCATGACGGGGATTTCGGCGGCTAGAATAGCCTCGATGACGGGCAAACGCTTGCGCCCGCCTTCCAGTTTGACGCAGTCCGCTCCGCCCTCGCGGATAAGACGCCCGGCATTGCGCACCGCCTCTTCAACCGAGATGTGATAGCTGAGCCAGGGCATGTCGCCAGCGATGAGCGCGGCTGGCTTCGCGCGCGCCACGGCTGCCATGTGATGGATCATGATATCGACGGTGGCGGGCAGCGTATCTTCATACCCCAGCACCACGTGCGCCAACGTGTCGCCAACCAGGATGATATCCGCTCCGGCGCGGTCAGCGATACGCGCCGTTGGCGTATCGTAAGCTGTGACAACCTTCAGCTTCGCGCCTCCTTTTCTCTCCCGGATGGCCGGTACCGTCACTTTCTCACGCGTCATTACCAGGGTCCTTTCTTTATTCAGTCATGGGAAACGGCGATGATACCCGTATCCCAACTACCATCCTCGCGTAACAAGAAATTATCAATCAGGCGTGCAGGGCCTACGTTGGCAGCGATCAGCAGCAGCGCGGGAGCCGCGAGCGTCTCTCGCAACAAGAAATCGCGGGGATCGCGAATCTCCGCGTAGTCGAGACGCGCGCGGGGTTCGGCCTGCACCATGTCGATCATGGCTTTGGTTGCCAGCGAGGCCCGCCCGCCAACATTCATCTCAAAGGCGGCGCGGCCTGCCTGTAAAGCTTTGTAGATCACACGGGCCGCTCTACGGTCCTCTCCCAGCAGATAGGCGTTGCGGCTGCTCATAGCCAGCCCATCGGCTTCGCGCACGGTGGGCAGGACGCGCAGTTGCACTGGCAGATTGAAGTCTTTGACCATACGCGCAATGACCGCGACCTGCTGCCCGTCTTTCTGTCCGAAATAGGCGCGCTGCGGGCGCACAATCTGGAAGAGCTTGAGTACCACCGTTGCTACGCCACGAAAATGGCCGCGACGACTCGCGCCCTCGGACTGTTCCGCCAGCGGCCCCGTCGGATCAACATACGTCACGAAGCCGACTGGATATATTTCCCCGGTGGAAGGCGCAAAAACGATATCCACCCCTGCCTCTTCGAGCACGCGCAGGTCGCGTGGCAGGTCGCGCGGGTAGGTATTAAGGTCCTCGTGCGGGCCAAATTGAGCCGGGTTGACGTATATGCTCGCAACCAGCACGTCGTTCTCGCGGCGGGCCTGGCGCACAAGTGTAAGGTGCCCTTCATGCAGGTATCCCATGGTTGGCACAAAGCCGACCCGCTGCGAAACCTGCCATCCCTGCTGCGCCTCAACCATCTCTTGTATCTTGCTGATTACTCGCATACCTCTTCAACTCCCTGTATGGCGAAATCGTATTTGATTTCAAAGTATATCATTGGTACCCGGCGTCTGCAATTGCAAGCGAGAGCGACCAGGGCGGGGACAAGCCCATTACGAAGCGGGGGCGCACCTGTGGACAAGCGGACCAGGGCGCGGGCTTTGTCGCAGACCTTTCTCCGCCCCGGTTCCGTTGTTACGATGGTTTTGGCAGTACCTGGATACCGCCTGCGCCGCCGATAATGGCGCGTTCGGTCAGGCCAAGAAAGAGGCCCGTTTCCACGACGCCAACAATGGACTGGATACTGGCGTCGAGTGTTTCAGGGTCGGCTATGTGATTGGCGAAGAAACAGTCCAGGATGATATTGCCGCTGTCGGTGCGAAATAGCTGACCGTCTCGCTGGCGCGGTCTGACCTCAGCGCCCAGGGCTTGCAAGCGCATGCGCACGGGGGTCATGGCGAATGGAATAGTTTCGACAGGCAATGGAGCCGCGTCTCCCAGTTGTGGGACGAGCTTGGTTGTATCAGCGATGATGATGAAGCGGCGAGACGAGGTAGCCACAATTTTTTCGCGCAACAGCGCTCCGCCGCCACCTTTGATGAGGCGCAGCTGGCTATCGATCTCGTCGGCGCCATCGATGGCAAGATCAAGCACGGGGTGTGTGTCCAGGTCGGTGAGCGGGATGCCCAGGCTGCTGGCAAGTTGCGCGCTAGCCCGCGAAGTAGGGACGGCCCCCACAATTGTCAATCCCGCGCGCAAACGACGCGCGAGCGCCTGGATCATGAAAGCGGCAGTCGTACCGGTGCCAATTCCGACAACCATACCGTTTTCAATGTATGTCACGGCTTCCTCGCCGACCATGCGTTTCCAGGTATCCTGCTCAGATTCATGCTGCATGCCTGGCCTCCTTCTCATGTATGTCCTGTGTTTATTATCGCATGGATAGGCCAGATTCAGCAGTCCCAATCCACTTGTCTTTATGGCATTCTCATGTTACACTCTCCTGGTACTGAAAAACAAACCCTGCTATCTTATTTTCTGGTGGTAGAAACATGTCACAACAATGGCGCATTCTTGTAGTAGAAGGTGACGAATACCTCAATTCAGGTATCGTTAACTCGCTCCTGAAGGATGGGTACGCGGTGCAGGGAGTATCGACGGGCGCAGAGGCTATACGCATCCTATGGGCAGACGAGCAGAACCTGGTGATCGGTGACTTGCAATTGACGGATGCAGATGGTTTTGATTTGTTGCAATGGATACGCACTTATCGCCCCTCAACACGCATGATAATGCTGGCCAAGGCAGGCATTGCGGGTGCGCGTACCCGCGCGTTAGAGAATGGAGCGGTCGGCTATCTCGAAAAACCCGTTGATCTGCTCTTGCTCAAAGTGGAAGTGCGCCGCCTGCTCCAGCAAACGGGCTTCACCGCCAGTCTTGCCTCGTTTGACTTGCTGGATGTCATCCAGATCGTGAATATGAGTCGCAAGAGCATTGCCCTGGTGGTGCATACGGGCCTCGAAGAGCAGGGATTGTTGGGCTTCCAGTCGGGAGAGTTGATCTGGGCTGAATATGGCACGCTGCGCGGCGAAGAAGCGTTTTTCGCGCTGGCCGCGCATAAGGACGGCATGGTGACGCAGCAGCCCTGGAATGACCGCGTTACGCCGAATGTGGTGCAGCCGCTGTCGCGCCTGATTATGCAGGCGCTCCAATATCGTGCCAAGTACGCAGCCGCGCAGCAGTTGAGCGGTGAATATGAAGCGGTGAAAACACGCCTGCCAGCGCCTGCCGAAAGTAGCCCATCGCCGGTAGACTTGTTGTTCACTGAAGAGACCGATGATCGCCCATTCACCTATATAGCAGACGCACCAGCATCGCCAGCCGCGCTAGAATCGCCAGCGCCCGCGCAACCTGCCAGCGCGCCAGGCAAAGAATGGTGGCAGGACTCGGCCAGGACGCCCAGCATTCAGAAATCAGCTCACATGCACTCTGCAACAGGCCACGGCGCGTCCGCATCGCCGACGGCTTCCAACGGTCACAGGCACACTACACCTATCAGTGGTTCCAGCATCACGCCATCTACCGCGCACAAAACGCCAACCGGTCAGCGTTCCGATCTGCCATCATGGTTGATGGACCAACCTACGCAGTTTGAGTTACAGGCGTTAAAACTATCGACGCTGAACGGTTCAAACCAGGCTACAACTCCCCCCATCAGTAATCCATCACTTGCCGTATGGCAACCGGGTGATGCTGCAAAGACACCACAAACAGGGCGGCCAACAGTCCCATTAGTAGACCTATCCATCGCAGCCAGCTATGAGAAGGCACAAATCGAAACAACCGCCGCGTCTCCAGGCTCCAATGCCACGCAATGGCAGGAAACTCAAAATATAAGAGCGGACGCAGCGGTGATAGCAGACACACCGGCAAGCAGGCCGCAAAACCCGCTAAAGCCCAGGCAAACTGACGAATTGCTTCAGCGTGAAACGAATGAGCGTGTTATATCCTCCGCGCAGGTTGAACGCCCTCCAGCAACAGCACGCCAGCAAAGCCCAAACAGGCGTAATTATCCAGCGCTGGTTTCTGCACTTCAAACGCTGGGGTATACGCTGCCCGGCTTTGTCGCCTCGGCCATTGTAGGCATGGATGGGCAGCCCATCGCGCAGGTGGCCATGGATGACCTGGATATCTCCGCCCTGTGCGGTGATTTCAGCATCATATTACAAAGCGCGCTGTTTGTTTTGCGACAGGAGAGCTGGGGTCAGCACGAGGACACTATCATCACCAGTACAACTCATCATATATTGCTGCGCGTATTAGATAGTGGCAGGGAAGTATTTCAAGTGTTGGTAACGACGCGCGCATCTGACCCTGTAGAAAGTCTTGAAGTGATGATTACCGTCGAAAGCGCCATCCTGGCAGCCTTATAGAGCAAAAAGTGAGGGTATCGAGGCAAAGAACCATGAGCGAAGAGAAAATTCCACCCACAGAAGAAGAAAAGAACCACCGTTTCTCGTTTATCGTTGGCATCTTAATTGGTCTGGCAATTATCGTGGCCTTTACACTACTTTTCCATTAAGCGTCTGAGTTCCTCAATGTCGAGCTGGCCGGCGGCAGAGGGTGCAGGTGGTGCCTGGCTCGCTGCGGGATGCTCTTTTTTGGCGCTGGCCCGTTTCTTTGATGGTTCGTTGTTTTGTGGCCGGGGATGCAGCAAAGGTGACAGGTGCGTGCTGCCGTCCTGAAGCAGTCGTGGCTCATTAGCAGACTGCTTTCTGGCCTTGAGTTCGTCAAGCTGTTGATCGATCACCTGCTCCCCGGAAAGCTGGTCAAGCTGAAAGTCCAGGTCGCGGCTGCGCAAGTCGGCCATGGCTCTGGCGCGCGCCTCGGCCTCCACCACGGCATCTTGCGCGCGGTTGGCCTTCTCTTTATCAACTGTGCCGCCTGTTTTGCTGAGCGCGTCATAGACGCGTTGTTGCACGAGCGCGCTGCGCTTGCGCGTTACCAGCAATTCAATCGTTGTCTCGACCTCGGCAATTTTGGATTCGAGCTGTCGTAATACATTGCGCATGGTCGTAATCAGTTGATCCTGCTCCTGCTGCTGTTGCTGGTAGCGCTCGGCCAGTTTCAGAAGATCGTTGTAACGGGTAAGCGCGTCGCGCGCGGCTGATTCGTGGTTATGTTGGACGGCATGCTCGGCCTTCTTGTACCACGTATCGGCCTCGGCCTGCTTTTCCCTGGCGCGGGTCTGCAGCTTGCGACTCTCGGAGATGGCGGTCGCTACCTGTGTCTTGACCTGCATGAGTTGATTGCGCATGTCAAGCTGTAGCTGGCGCAGCGTCTTCTCCGGGTCGTCCGACTTTTCGACGACGGCATTGAGGTTTGCCCGCAGCAAAGTAAGCACCCGTTCCAACAAATTCATGAATCAGCTTCCCCCTTGCTATGTGATTGACCAGCCGCACGAAGAGTGTCCCCGTTCCCATCTCATCCAATCGTCCCCGGCGTCCCCCGTGCGTAGGGACAGTCCCCGTTCCCGTTCCCATTGATGAAGAATGGTGAATGAGGCGCGATGCGAACGGGGACAGGCACAAGGCCCCCGCGTCCGCCCATCCCCGCGTCCCTGTCCCTACCCGTTCATTCCCGTTTTTGATCATCAAATATCGTCAGGGCGGGGCCATGCCATTACCCCATTGGGTTGTCAACGGTTATTAGATATGTCCCCTGCCGGTTTATTGAAAAACCAACAGGGGACAACGGGTTATTTATCGCTGCTGGCGGCGGCGACATCCACCGCCGGGCTGTTTCCGTTCACCCCGGCAGTGGTCGCGCCGTTTTTGCCCTCCTCGCTGGAAGAGAGCGCGGGAACGCGGCTCATCAGGTCGCCGATGCGTGTGCCGCTCAGCAACTCGAAGAGCGCGGGTACCTGGGCAACCATGTTCATGATGTCGCCGGTGATACGGCTGGCACCCATGCCGTCGTTGCCACTGCCGTTGCCGGTAGAGACAATCGTCACCTTGTCTATCTTGCTCAGTGGTTCCGCGATTGCGCGCACGATCTCCGGCATGCCCGTTAAGAGCTTGTCGAGTACAGCCGCCTGGTTGTATTCGTGGAAAGCTGCCGCTTTGACTTTCATGGCATCGGCTTCGGCTTCACCCTTGGCGCGGATCACTTCGGCCTCCGCCAGACCTTTGGCACGGATCACTTCGGCCTCCGCCAGACCTCTGGCACGGTTGGCTTCGGCATCGCCTGTACCGCGCGCTTTGGCGGCATCCGCCTGGCCTTGCGCTTCGAGTATGAGGCGCTGGCGCTCGGCTCCCGCGACGGTTTCAACGCGCCTGCGCTCGGCTTCCGCCGCTTTTTGGACGGTGGCTTCTAGTTCAAGTTCGCGGCGCTGGATTTCAGCCTGCTGCACCTTGATCTGGGCCTGCTTCTCTACCTCGGTCACCCTCACCGCTTCGGTCACGACCTGCTGCTGCATCATGTTGGCCTGGATATCATAGGTCTTGTCAGCCGTGGCCTGCTGCTTTTTCACTTCAGCATCGAAGGCGGCTTTTTTCAGTGCCAGGTTACGCTGTGATTCGGCCTGCAAAGCCAGCGATTCGGCCTCGGCTTTCACACGCTCCTGGTCGGCGGCAGATTTGGAGACGGCTGCTTCGCGAGAGGCGTTGGCCTGCTGGATCTGCGTATCGCGCTGCGCCAGGGCAGAGGCGATATCGGCCTGTTTGCGGATCTGCACGATCTGCGGGCGACCCATGTTCGAGATGTAATCGTTCTTGTCGCGCACGTCTTTAATGGTGAACGAGATGACTTCCAGGCCCATCTTCTCCATGTCGGGAGTGACGGTCTTGAGCATCTTCGAGCCGACGTTCTCCGGGTCCTTGACCAGTTCCTCAACCGTCAACTGGCCAACGATACCACGCAAGTGGCCTTCCATCACCAGGCGGATCAGGCTTTCGCGTTCCTGCTGGCTTTTGCTCAGGAATTGCTCGGCGGCGGTTTTGACGCTCTCTTCGTCAGAGCGCACTTTGATCTGCGTAACCGCTTCGACGTTGACAGCGACGCCCTGCGTGGTATAGAGGTCTTGCGATGGTGCCACGTCGAAGGACATCAATTCCAGCGAGAACTCCTGGGCGCGCTGGTACAGGGGAATGACGAAATGCGAGCCGCCGGTGATAACGCGCGTGCCACCCGCGCCATACACGATAAGCGCCTGGTTAGGACCGACTTTTCGAAGCAGGCGTCCAATCGTCTGAATGATGATAACCACCACCACCACGATTGCGACGACGCCAATGCCGAGAAGTATTAGTGAAGACATACAGTGTTACTCCTTTTGCGAGTCTTTGCGCATAACTAATGCTTGTGAGTCTGTTTTACTGGATTCGTCTAATAAGCTGCGTAAGGTGTCCAATCCATCGGAAGCCATTATTCCCGACCCCGATGTCGTGGAATACGTTCCCTCCTCCGTAATAAAGTGATCCCAGGTATCGACCTCTGCTACGCCGTTCTGGTAGTTGACCACGACTACTTCCTGATCTCGCTCAAGTCGCCGCCCATCGATGCTGCGCGCGGGAATGCTTTTGCGCATGCCGCCGGGTGAGACGTAGAGGACTTCGCCCAAACCGCTCTCCTGGATGGTCGTACTGACCTTGCCCAGCAGCCCCGTGCGATCAGAAACATCCTGCTCGGTCGCGGATTCGCTGTTGCCGAAGAGACGGGTAATCATGAAGAGCAGCAGCAACGCGATCACCACACCACCCAGACCCGCGAGGAGTACAACCCACAGAGTAGCTTCCAGGCCAATGATATTGTGGAACAGGTAGCCGAAAAAGCCAAATCCCAGCAAGAAGAACATGATGGACGTGGGGTTCAGAAACGATGCCAGGGATTGGCCATGGCTACTCGCTTGCGCTTTACTCGCGGAGTGGGCATGCGTCGCTGCATGCGCGGGCGCGTGTGATGTATGCGCTGCTGCATGTGCATTCATATGCACACCGCTCTGCGGGCCGCTGTGAACGCCGACCTGGTGTCCGGTCGCGTGCGCGGTGCCATGTCCGAGATTTCCCAACAGCGCAGTCACGATAAAATACACCAGCCCGATCAGAAAGCAAGCAATAAACAAAAGTGAGAGAGGATCAGTAGCAATCATAGCAATGTTCCCTTCGTTTGTGGAAACAGACGTACAGGTATGCGATCAATGTCGATATATATAGACGCACAATTATTCTCATTTTACA